>CBDUKY010000024.1:0-15366 GCA_965367925.1 uncultured Pseudomonadales bacterium
TCCGTCACGCTAACAGATTAATTAAGCCGCAGCTTCCTGGCTGACAGCTTTACGGTATTTCTTAACGATTGATTTCACACGATCGCTGGTTTGTGCGCCTTTGGCGACCCAGTGATCAAAACGCTCGAGGTCAATACGTGTACCTTCTTCTGCACCACGTGCAATTGGATTGTAGAATCCCAGGCGTTCAATAAAACGACCATCACGGGAAACGCTGCTTTCAGCAACAGTGACGTGGTAAAAAGGCCGCTTCTTGCTTCCGCCCCTGGATAACCGAATGATTACCATGTTATTGATTTCCTTTAAAAATTTGCGTCGACGAGCCGTTCGGCTGCCGAAAGGGGCGCTATTGTACGGGATCGAAGTACAGAATTAAACCTTTTGTTGCGGTCCAAGTCGTTGAAATGGCAGCACTTATCTTTTGTTCGAGCGACTCACTCAGGAGTCGGCTGCAGACCATCGATTTCATTGAAATCCTGGCCTGATGAAAACCCCTACATTCGCGGTGGCATACCCCCTGGACCACCCATCATACCGCCCATACCACGCATCATATTGGCCATGGCCCCCTTCTTGGAGAGCTTTTTCATCATTTTCTGCATCTGCTTGTGCTGTTTCAGGAGTCGGTTCACATCCTGGATCTGGGTACCCGAGCCGCCGGCAATCCGTCGTTTACGAGAACCATTGATACTTTCTGGATAGCGCCGCTCGCCTGGGGTCATGGAACAAATAATCGCTTCCATTTGACCAAAGGGGTTTTCTGCCAGTTTTTCCTCAGCAGCCTTGGCCATTCCACCCATGCCCGGTAACTTATCCAACATGCCGGTAATCCCACCCATGTTGTTCATTTGTTGGATTTGATCCCGGAAGTCTTCGAGATCAAATTTCTTGCCCTTCTTCATCTTCTTGGCAAGTTTGCGGGCCTTCTTCTGGTCGATCTTCTGTTCAGCTTCTTCAATTAAGCTGAGCACATCGCCCATACCAAGGATTCTTGAAGCGATACGATCCGGGAAGAAGGCTTCTAGTGCATCGATCTTCTCACCGGTCGCCATAAATTTAATGGGCTTACCGGTAATTGAGCGAACAGACAGGGCTGCACCACCCCGTGCATCACCATCGGTTTTTGACAGAATGACACCGGTTAATGGTAATACCTCGGCAAATGCTTTGGCTGTATTCGCTGCATCCTGACCTGTCATGGCATCAACCACGAACAGGGTTTCAACAGGATTTATACTGCTGTGAAGGTCTTTGATCTCCGCCATCATGGCATCGTCGATGGCGAGCCGGCCCGCGGTATCAACAATCAACACATCCATAAATTGCTTTTTCGCGGCTGCCAGTGCATCGCGAGCAATATCATTGGGCTTTTGATCCGGGGTACTTTCAAAGAAAGAAACATCTGCTTCTGCAGCGAGGGTCTTTAGCTGGTCAATCGCCGCAGGTCGATATACGTCAGTGGAAACCACCATGACCTTTTTCTTTTCTCTGGTCTTTAGCCAGAGGGCGAGTTTCGCCGCGGATGTGGTTTTACCTGCACCTTGTAAGCCCGCCATCAGAATCACACCTGGCGGCTGAGTAGTCAGGTCAAGGGTATCGTTATGCTCACCCATGACCGATACGAGTTCGTCATTGACGATCTTGACGAATACCTGCCCTGGAGACAGAGATTGCGTAACTTCCTGGCCAACGGCACGGCTCTGGACCTGGTCAATGAATTGTTTGACCACTGACAAGGCGACGTCAGCTTCGAGTAAGGCCATGCGCACTTCGCGCAGGGTGCCCTGGATATTTTCCTCGGTAAGTTTCGATTTACCGGTAATGCTAGCGAGGGAAGCGCTTAGGCGTTCAGTTAATGAATCAAACACAGAAAAAGACCCTACCTATGTGGTGAGATTTACAGACCGCGCATTATACCCAAATTCACTTGCCGCTACACGCGGCACAGGCTTATCTGGCGGAATGGTTTATCCGGGCATTCCAAGCGCCCTTTAGCTAGACAAAACTTCTATGCGCTGCGGCAATGTGCCACAATGTTTGTTGAGAATAATTCGCGATTTAAAGTCATGAATCCTGTCATTCCCGGCGCCCTTGCCTGTAGCTTTTATCTACTCAGTGCGATCGTTCAATTCCTAAGCCTTGAGCGGGACATTGCCGCGAAGCGAATCATTGTGGTCAGTACCGCCGTGATGGCGGTCATCCTGCATGGGATATTTAGCTATCAGGAAATCTACACCAGTGCTGGCATCAATGTCGGCATCTATCCAATGGCATCCCTTACATCCCTTGCCATTGCAGTGATTGTACTTGCGAGTAGCTTAAGACGACCAGTAGATAACCTGCTCATCATCTTGTTTCCCTTTGCCACGATTACGGTCCTATTGGCCATCTGGCAGGATGGCGCCTATACCCCAAGGCATCAGATTTCTGATGGCATCCTGGTACACATCCTACTTTCCGTGATTGCCTATGGATTGCTAACCGTTGCTGCCTTTCAGGCCATGATGCTGTCTTTTGGTGACTATGAGCTCAAGCACCGTAATCTTGGCATGTTAAAGCGCTTACCACCCTTACAAACCATGGAAAGTCTGATGTTCGAGTTGATCTGGTATGGACTCTTGTTCCTGACCATGTCGATTACCACTGGCTTCCTATTTCTTAATGCCGATGGCAGCCAGGCCGGTTTGATACACCATACTGTGATCACCCTTGCAGCCTGGGTGGTTTTCGCCATTCTCCTGTGGGGTAGACACAATCAAGGTTGGCGCGGCGCACTTGCCTCACGCTGGACCCTGGCGGGCTTTGCGCTGTTAGCACTCGGCTATTTTGGTAGCAAAATGGTGATTGAACTAATCCTCGGCAAGGGTTAATCAACACAAACACCAACTAGGTCTTGACCCCCTGACATCAATTCGTTACAACACTCCTCCAGTCATAATACGAGGTCGGACTGTTTGGACGATCCGTCGCTTGGGTTCTTATTTGGATCCATAATTGCGCTAGTCATACTCTCTGCATACTTCTCTGGTTCAGAAACCGCCATGATGGCCATGAACCGGTTCCGCTTACGGCACCTGGCGAATCAAGGCCATGGTGGTGCGAAGCGGGCGGAAGCTTTGCTGGAACGTCCTGACCGCTTGCTGAGCGTCATCTTGATTGGCAACAATCTGGTGAACTTCTCCGCGGCATCCCTGGCAACAGTCATTGCAATTAAGATGTTCGGTGAAAATGGTGTCGCCATTGCACCAGTTGTTTGTACTCTTGTGTTTTTGGTCTTTGCTGAAGTTGCACCGAAGACCATATCGGCGGCCTTCCCAGAAAAAGTTGCCCTGCCATCTTCGTATATTTTGCAATTCCTTATGTGGCTGCTGTTCCCGCTGGTCTGGATGGTAAACGGCTTTGCCAATGGAGTTTTGCGGCCTGTGGGTATTCGACACGAGGACGTATCAGAGGACACACTGAGCCCGGAAGAATTGCGAACAGTGGTATTCGAAGGCTCGCAAATTGCATCCCACCCACAAAACATGATGCTCGGTGTACTAGACCTCGATAAGGTTACGGTAGAAGACATTATGGTGCCGCGGACAGAAATCTATGGCATCGATCTTGATGATGAAATTGATGAGATCCTCGCCCAGATTCGCGCTTCACAATTCACTCGACTGCTGGTTTACAAGGACCAGATCGATAATGTGCTCGGTGTCTTGCACCTGCGAAATGCGGCCAAATTTCTAAACGATGAAGAACTCACCAAGTCAGCGATTGTCCAGGCAACGGAAGAGCCCTACTTCGTACCGGAAAACACCCCCCTACAAACCCAGCTAATTAATTTTCAAAAACGTAAAGAGCGCTGGGGTCTTGCAGTGGATGAATATGGGGATATACAAGGGGTGGTTACCCTCGATGATATTCTTGAGGAAATTGTTGGGGACTTTACGACGGATATCACAGATTCAAGTGTCGATATTCATCCCCAGGAAGATGGCAGCTTCTTGATTGATGGCGGCACCCATATTCGACTGATTAACCGTCAGTTGGATTGGCTGTTACCCCAGGATGGTCCCAAGACACTCAATGGTTTAATCATTGAGCATCTTGAAACAATTCCAGATTCACCTGTGTGTTTGATTATCGAAAACTATCGAATCGAACTGGTGCAAATTCAAGACAATCGAATTCGCACCGCCAGGGTTTCAGAGGTGCCGGAGCCCTTCTAGCGCCACTTTCGATTGATCGCCGCGACGATAGACTTGAATGCCGCGGTGGTTGTGTTCTGGCTAATACCAACACCATAGAACTTGTTCTGCGCCTCATCAGAAATCGACAGGATACAAATCGCCTGGGCTTCACTGCCTTCTTTCAGGGCGTATTCTTGATAGTCCACAACATTAAGTGGCTCATTCAAGGTTTCGACCATGGCAGCAATAAATGCATCAATGGGTCCAGCACCAACGCCAGTCACCTGTAGATCATTTTCGCCAACCTTGATGTGAGCCTCACATTGTTCTTTGCCATCGTCCAGGGTTCGCACCTTGTAGTCGATCAACTGGTAAGGGCCTTCTACATCAATAAATTCGCTGACAAATGCATCCCAGATCACGTCCGGTTTAAGTTCACCACCATCGGCTTCAGATATCTTCTGCACAAGCGGGCTAAACTCCAACAACAATTGTCGAGGTAGCGACACGCCAAAATAGTTCTCAAGAATAAAGGCCACGCCACCCTTACCTGATTGGCTATTTACTCGCACAGTCTCACGGTAGGAACCACCGACATCCGCCGGATCAATGGGTAGATATGGCACTTCCCATTGTGAATTACCGCCACTTTCAACAAATTCCATACCCTTGCGAATCGCGTCCTGGTGAGAACCAGAAAATGCAGTAAAGACCAGCTCGCCTGCATAAGGCTGTCGCACGTGAATAGGAATCTTTGTGCAGGCTTCCGCCACGGCGACAATTTTTGGCATGTCAGACAAGTAGAGTTCAGGATCAACACCTTGTGAAAACATATTCATGGCCATGGTGATCACGTCACAGTTACCGGTGCGTTCACCATTACCAAATAACGTGCCCTCAATTCGATCAGCGCCAGCCATCAAGCCCAATTCGGATGCAGCAATACCTGTGCCCCGGTCGTTATGGGTGTGAAGACTAATAACCGCCTTGTCGCGGGCTTTCAAATTTCGGCTAAACCATTCCAACTGATCGGCGTAAATATTCGGCGTTGCCATTTCTACGGTCGAGGGAAGGTTTAAGATAATTTTATTTTCAGTGGTTGGCTGCCAGACATCCATTACCGCATCACAGATCTCAACGGCAAAATCCATCTCTGTGGCGGTGTAGCTTTCTGGCGAGTATTCCAGTGTGACATTGGTGCCATCTGCTTTGAGTTTATCCGTGTGCAACTTAACTCGCTCGGTGGCATCTGTTGCAAGCTTGATCACCTCTTCACGGCTCATATTAAACACAACCTTACGCTGTAAGGTCGATGTAGAATTATAGAGATGGAAGATCACATTTTTTGCACCTTGCAAGGCTTCACAGGTACGGATAATCAATTCTTCCCGGGCCTGACAAAGCACCTGAATGGTAACGTCATCTGGAATCTGATTTTCTTCAATAATCTTGCGAACAAAATCAAAGTCAGTCTGGGATGCCGCCGGGAAACCAACTTCGATTTCCTTAAAGCCAATTTCCAGCAAGAGATTCCACATCTGGAATTTTTCCGCCGGCGTCATGGGTTCGATCAACGCCTGATTACCATCTCTTAAATCAACACTACACCAGCGCGGCGCATGGGTGATTTCCTGATCAGGCCAGGTTCGATCTGGCAACGGAATCCGCTTAAAAGGTTTATATTTGTGAAACGGCATTTTTTTTGCCGTTGATGTATCCGGAGTTTGATTTTCTGCGTTCATAATTCGTCTGTCTGTATTGGATTAAAAAGTGCTCAACTGAGCATGTAACAGGAACGATGTAGGAATTTAGACAGGCCGCCTACAACGGCAGTCTTAGCAGCAGTAATGATGAAGCGAGGAGTGCAGAGACAGGCGCTAACCCCAACGAGGCGTTGGTTGCAGAGATTTGTTGTTTTGACTGGCAAATCATCATGCTGGCATTTCAATAAATTCAAGCGCGCAAATATAGCCCTTTCTGACCGCAATGCCAAGCAGCGCTTGATTTGAAGCCCTAGGCAGGCTTCAAATCTCGCTTGTAGCGTTTGAAATTCTCTACATAATGCATGGCACTCATTTCCAGCCCCTTGATCTGCTCAGGTCCAAGTTCTCGCACCACCTTACCAGGAGAACCCATCACTAAAGAGCCATCGGGAATAACCTTTCCCTCTGGAATCAATGCGTTAGCGCCAATAAGACAATTCTTACCGATCCTCGCGCCATTTAAGACCACGGCATTGATTCCAATCAAAGTATTGTCACCAATATCACAGCCATGGAGCATGACCTTGTGACCGATGGTGACATTTTTGCCGATGGTGAGTTGAATGCCGCCATCTGTGTGCAGTACCGAACCGTCTTGTACATTTGAGTTTTCACCGACAGTGATCAGGTCATTGTCACCACGAATGACGACGTTAAACCAGACGCTGGCATTATTTTCCAACACCACTGAGCCAATTAGCGTGGCATTATCGGCAACGAAGTGATCATCACCATTGAACTGGACCTGCCGGTCACCGAGGGAGTAAATCATGGCTTACCTATCTATTTTTTTGCTGGTTTTCATTGCGGCGACCTCGTAAGTCGCCGGTCAAATTTCCCCAGCAGCATAGCATGGTCAAAAGCCTTCAGGCAGCACCTTAAGCCATCGACATTCTGCCATCGCCAAGGACTATGGCGGGGCGATATACTCCGGCAATGAAATTTTGCAGCCAGTGCGGCGAGAGCGTCGAAAAGAAAATACCAGCCGGTGACAATCGGCACCGTTACGTTTGTAACGAGTGCGATCATATTCACTATCAAAACCCACGCATTATCGCCGGCTGCTTGCCGATGTTTGAGGACAAGGTGCTACTGTGCAAACGGGCTATTGAGCCTCGCATGGGTTTGTGGACCCTACCAGCTGGCTTTCTTGAAAATGGTGAAACCACTTCAGATGGGGCGCTACGAGAAACCCAGGAAGAAGCCAATGCTAATGCGGAAATCCTAAATCTCTACACCATCTTTAGCTTGCCGCACATATCACAGGTTTATATGTTTTTCCGCGCCCAGCTACTGGACTTAAACTTCAGTGCAGGTATCGAATCGCTGGATGTGCGTCTGTTTGAAGAGGCAGAAATCCCCTGGGATGAACTGGCATTCCCTGTCATCACGGAAACGCTTAAGCATTTCTACGCGGACAGGAAAACTGAAGACTTTCCAACCCGCTATATTGATCTCGTTATCAATCGAGCAAAGCCAGGGTCATAAAACCCGGCTGATCTAATCAACCCAGACCCTGGCATTCCGGAACATGCGCATCCATGGGCTGTCCTCCTGCCAATCAGATGGATGCCAGGAATTTTGTACTGCGCGATAAACCCGTTCAGGATGCGGCATCATCACTGTGAACCGCCCGTCATCATTTGTCAGGCCAGTAATCCCCAGTGCTGAACCGTTAGGGTTAGCAGGATAAGCTTCTGTAAAGGCCAGGGCATTATCAACAAACCGCAAGGCCACCTTACCGCTGGCTAACAAGGCTTCTGCATCGGCGCCAGAGACTTCAGCGCGCCCTTCTCCATGAGATACAGCGATTGGCATATGAGAGCCTTCCATGCCAGACAAGAATATCGAAGCAGACTTTTGTACCTGGACCAGGGATAACCGTGCCTCAAACTGCTCTGACTTATTGGTTACAAACTTCGGCCAGTTATCGGCACCAGGCACCAGCGACTTTAAGGTCGCCATCATCTGACAGCCATTACAAACCCCCAATCCGAAGCTGTCACGACGCTCAAAGAAACCGGAGAAAGCATCCCTTGCCATAGTATTAAAGAGTATCGATTTAGCCCATCCTTCACCGGCACCCAATACATCACCGTAGGAGAAACCACCACAGGCAATCAAGCCTTTGAACTGGTCTAACTGCACCGAGCCATCCAGTACTTCAGACATATGAATATCTATTGCATTAAAACCTGCTCGATGAAATGCAGCCGCCATTTCAACCTGACTATTGACGCCCTGCTCTCTTAAGATAGCAACTGCAGGTCGCACCCCTTTAGCAATATAGGGCGCAGCAATATCCTCATTAATATCAAAGCCTAGTTCGACACTAAGACCAGCGTCCGCATCATCTGCAATGGCAGAGAATTCTTCATCGGCGCAGGCAGGATTGTCACGCAAGCGTTGAATCTGGTAGCTGGTATTAGCCCAACATTGTTGCAATGTCGCACGACTAGACTCGTACAATAGCTTGCCATCTGAGTTTATTCTTATGGTTTGCTCAAGGGTTGGTACTGCAACAGGTTCGCAAAGGATACCCTCTGCAGTAAAAGCTGCCTGAACTGACTTAACGTCAGCGTTAGCAACTTGAATGACAGCGCCAAGCTCCTCATTAAACAGATGCTCGATAGCATGCTCAGCAATATTAATATCAAGTCCACATCGACCGGCAAAGGCCATTTCAACCAGCGTTGAAAACAGGCCACCGTCCGCACGATCATGATAGGCAAGTATCTTTTCTCGGATGCTACTTGTTTGCATTAAATGGAAAAACTGTTTTAGCTGCGCTGGATCATCCACATCTGGGACCATATCTCCCAACCCCAGGAATACCTGCGCAAGAATAGAGCCACCCATACGCTGCTTGCCAAAATGCACTAGCAGTAAGCTGGTTGCTTCATCTCGTTTTAGTTCCGGTGTCAGCGTCTGCCGTACATCAGTGACAGGCGCAAAACCAGAAACAACTAAAGACAAGGGTGAAGTCACAGATTTGTCTGTGTCGCCATCCTGCCAGCGAGTCTGCATGGACATGGAATCTTTCCCGACCGGTATACAAATACCAAGTTGTGGGCAAAGTTCCATCCCAACGGCTTCTACAGTTTTATAGAGATTCGCATCTTCACCGGGGTGACCCACAGCGGCCATCCAGTTAGCACTTAACTTAATATCAGAAATGCGTTCAATTTTTGCCGCGGCAATATTGGTAATAGTTTCACCAACAGCAATACGACCAGAGGCAGCACTATCGAGTAGTGCCATGGGCGTGCGTTCACCCATCGCCATGGCTTCACCATGACAGCCAAGATAACTATTGCTGCTCACAGCAACATCGGAAACCGGTACCTGCCAGGGTCCAATCATTTGATCCCGCGCCACTAATCCACCAACAGTACGGTCACCAATGGTAATCAAAAAACTTTTGCTCGCCACTGCCGGGTGAGAAAGTACTCTCGTCACCGCTTCATCAAGGGGAATCTCCGCTGCCAGCGGCTCGCCCTTAACAACCCGGCTTACCGCATCTTTATGCATGCGTGGTGCTTTACCAAACAGCACCGACATGGGCAGATCGACAGGTTTAGCATCTAGCAGGGTGTCATTAACGAGCAGGTGCTGTTCATCAACGGCCTCACCGACGACTGCATAGGGACATCGTTCTCGTTTACAAATCTTCTCAAATTCTTCGAGGTCAGTCCGGGCAACTGCCAGAACGTATCGTTCTTGCGCCTCGTTACACCAGATCTCGAGGGGTGACATACCCGGCTCGTCATTTGGCACCTGCCTTAGTTCAAAATTGCCACCAACTGAACCATCTTTTACGAGTTCTGGCAGTGCATTGGATAAACCACCCGCACCGACATCATGGATAAATTGAATCGGATTTCGATCACCTAGTTGCCAACACTGATCAATAACTTCCTGACAGCGATGCTCTATTTCAGGATTACCGCGTTGCACACTGGCAAAATCCAGATCTTCATCACTAGCACCGGCAGCCATCGAAGATGCCGCACCACCACCTAAGCCAATCAGCATTGCAGGACCACCAAGGACAATCAGCGCTGCACCTACTTCAATAGGGTGTTGGTCAACATGACCGGCGCGGATATTACCCATGCCACCGGCGATCATAATGGGTTTGTGATATCCCCTGACCTCGTTCTCAAAGCTCGCTTCAAAGGTTCTAAAGTAGCCAGCAATATTCGGGCGACCAAATTCATTATTAAATGCGGCGCCACCAATGGGGGCCTCAATCATAATATCCAGGGCACTGGCGATGCGTCCTGGCTTACCATAAGGCTGCTCCCAGGGTTGAATATGACCCGGAATCTGTAAGTTAGAGACACTGTAGCCCGTCAGCCCAACCTTGGGTTTCGAGCCTCGACCCACCGCACCTTCATCGCGTATTTCGCCGCCAGAACCTGTTGCGGCACCGGGAAAAGGGGCAATCGCCGTCGGATGATTATGGGTTTCAACCTTCATCAAGATATGTACATCTTCTTGATTGAATTCGTACTGGCGTGTATCAGGGTTCGGATAAAAACGCGCGCCTTCATAGCCGGTGATGACTGACGCATTATCTTCATAGGCGCTGAGTACACCCTCGCCATTGGTTTTCTGGAAGGTATTCTGGATCATGTCCATCAAAGAATAGGGCTGACTCTCACCATCCAGCGTCCAACTGGCGCGGAATGTCTTGTGCCGACAATGTTCTGAATTGGCCTGGGCAAACATCATCAGCTCTACGTCCGTGGGGTCGCGGCCAAGGGATGTAAAGGCATCTACAAGAAAATCAATTTCATCGTCTGCAAGGGCCATCCCCAGGGCCTGGTTTGCCGCTTCCAATGCGGACTTACCCTCTGCTAAAACAGCAACAGTTTGTAAGGGTCTTGCTGTTTCATGCTGGAATAACAAACTGGCTGCACGCTCATCATCGAATACCGCCTCGACCATACGATCGTGAATTACCTCATCAACGGTTTTTTGTTCCGCCGGGGTCAAGGCCCCATTAGTCTCAATGTAATAGAGGGTACCTCGCTCAACACGCGATACCTGATGCAGACCACAGTTGTGAACAATATCGGTGGCCTTGGAACTCCAGGGAGAAATCGTGCCTGGCCTTGGTACCACAAGTCGTACCCAGGCACCGGCTGACGGGGCAACGAAATCCATCCCCGGCCCATAGGTCAAAATCGCTTCGAGCTTATTGCTCGCGTCATCGTCAAGAGGCTGATTTAATTCCGCGAAATGCACAAAGCGGGTGCTAATTGATACCACCTTAGGGTTATCAATTTCCTGCAAACACTTTGCGATTCGAAAATCATGTAATGCCGGGGAACCTTTTATGACAAGGGGCGACATGCAATCTCCTAACTTAATTTACGCGTGAACTTCGTTTAGCTTTAAAAAAACCAGCAATTAGCTGGCTTGCTTCTGCCTCGCAAACACCACCAACTACTTCCACCCGGTGATTTAAGGCCGGGTTATCTAACACCTTGATACTTGATTCAACGGCACCAGCACGAGGCTCTTTCGCACCATAAACCAGCCGCTTTATTCTGGCGTGAATAAGCGCGCCGGCACACATGCTACAAGGTTCGATGGTGACATAGAGCGTCGCATCAACGAGACGATAATTTCCTATGTGCCTGGCTGCATTTCTAATAGCGACAATTTCTGCATGGGCTGTTGGATCGTGCCGACTAATGGCCTGATTAAAACCTTCACCGATAATCTCATCATCAACCACGACCACTGCACCCACTGGCACCTCATCGATCTGCCGGGCCTGCTCTGCAAGGGCAAGTGCCTGCTGCATCCAATGGGCTGCTGGCTTCATTGATCAGGTTCTTCATCCAGTAGGATATCAACACCAAGATCCCCGGCTACCTGATCAAGCTTTTCAGCAATACTTTTCCATTCCATCTCAAAAGGAATCTCAACACTGGCATCTGCAGAAAAGGTAATCTCGCCGGTCATGGGTGCCGCTGAAACATGGGTATCCATTTCAGCAATATTGGCAACAAACTCTGCTAACGCATGGGTCACATCGAATACGATCCCTGGCCTGTCGGGACCGACAATATTCAAGGTCAGAATTCGACTGTTCTTAACTTCCGTTTCCGCTTCAGCATCCTGAATTAAGGTAGAGATATCCGGTAAGTCCGCAATCGCGGCGCGAATGCCTGCCATGTCTGACGCCGCGGCTTCAACCACACCTACACCAGCAAACTGCCCTGCTAGCTGACTCATACGGCTTTCAAGCCAGTTACCGCCCTTTTGTTTCACCACGTCTGCAATTCGACTCACAAGACCTGGTTCATCACGGCCGATAAAGCTAACAACAATTTTCTGGTTCATACTATTCCCACTCGATAGTCGCTGGGGGTTTACTGGAAATATCATAGGTAACCCGGGAGATGCCTGGGATTTCATTGATGATACGAGTTGATACACGTTCAAGAAATTCATAAGGCAGGTGCGCCCAGCGGGCTGTCATAAAGTCGATGGTCTCGACTGCACGCAGCGCAACGACATATTCATAGCGACGCGCATCACCCACCACACCAACTGACTTAACAGGCAAGAAGACTGTGAATGCCTGACTAACCTTTTCATATAAGCCGTGGGCCCTAAGCTCTTCGATAAAGATATGGTCTGCCGCTCGAAGCAGATCTGCATAAGCCTTGGTGACAGGACCCAAGATCCGCACCCCAAGACCAGGGCCGGGGAACGGATGCCGAAAAACGATTTCCTCCGTCAAGCCTAGCTCAAGACCAATCTTTCTTACCTCATCTTTAAACAGCTCACGTAAGGGTTCAATCAGGTCGAGTTTCATAAACTCTGGTAAGCCACCAACATTGTGATGAGACTTAATCACATGCGCCTTTCCACCCTTGTTACCTGCTGACTCAATGACGTCAGGGTAGATGGTGCCCTGGGCTAGAAAGTCCACATCTTTGATGCGAGCTGCCTCTTCATCAAAGATTTCAATAAAGGTATTCCCAATAATTTTTCGTTTTTGTTCCGGGTCTTCAACACCGGCTAATTTGGTCAGGAATTTTTCTTCAGCATCAATGGCAACAATATTGAGTTTAAAAATATTGTCAGAGCCCTTGCCAAGCATCTTGATAACCTGCTCACCTTCGCCGAGTCGGAGCAGACCATTGTCCACGAATACACAAGTTAGCTGATCACCGATAGCACGGGATAAGAGCGCCGCAACCACAGAAGAGTCAACACCACCAGAAAGCCCAAGTATGACCTTCCGATCACCTACTTTGGCTTGTACATCCCGGATAATGTCTTCAACGATATTGGCCGGGGTCCACAAACCCTCGCAGCGGCAAATATCCTTGATAAAGTGATTCAGAATTTCCATACCTTTCAAGGTGTGATTCACCTCGGGATGAAACTGCACACCGTAGAAATGTCTGGTTTCATCACACATGGCAGCAAACTCGGTGGTTTCTGTACTCGCCAGTGCAGTAAAACCTTCAGGCAAGCTGACAACCTTATCGCCATGGCTCATCCATACATCAAGAAAACGTTGGCCTTCAGTTTCCGCGTCAGCGAGACCCGCTAGCAGTTGGCTTTCACTGGCGACAGTTACCCTGGCATAGCCAAATTCCTGCTTGTCGCTACCCTCAACCTTGCCGCCGAGTTGCAAGGCCATGGTTTGCATGCCGTAGCAAATACCAAGCACAGGTACGCCAAGATCAAAAATAAAGTCTGGTGCGCGCAAGGTATCGTCTCTGGTGACAGACTCTGGACCACCGGAGAGGATCACGCCCTGGGGATTAAATTCTCGTAGTGCGTCGATGGAAATATCATAGGCACGAATTTCACAATAGACGCCCACTTCACGAACGCGACGAGCGATTAGCTGGGTGTATTGAGAGCCAAAGTCGAGGATCAAAATACGTTCAGCGTGGATATTTTGTTCAGTTTGATCGGCCGGGGATGCCGCTTCGGACTGGGTCATAATTTCAGTACCCTGCAAAGAGTCGCATTATACCTATCCGGTTTTTTATTGCGAGATTTGAGGCCGAATTTAAGCCCTGCTGGAAATACTTTTTCAGCCAGAACTTGGCTTCCCATTGGGGCAAGGTATGATGTCCCCATGGACCTATTCTCAAACCGTGAAGTCATCTCCGTTTCGGATCTCACCCGCTCAGCAAAACAACTGCTTGAGGGTAACTTCCCAATGGTTTTTGTCGAGGGGGAGATTTCCAACTTCGCAATGCCGGCTTCCGGTCACTGGTACTTCACCTTGAAGGATGCGAAGTCCCAGCTTCGATGTGCCATGTTTAAAATGCGCAACCAGCGATTACGGTTTGTGCCACGAAATGGCTTACAGGTCATTGTTCGCGGCAAGATCAGTCTCTATGAGGGCCGCGGCGAATTCCAGATGATCGCGGAATTTATGGAAGAGGCTGGAGACGGTGCCTTGCGCCGGGCCTTTGAAAAGCTCAAAGCCCAGTTAGATGCAGAAGGGCTATTCGATAGTGCCACCAAACTTGAACTACCAACCCTACCAGGCCATGTGGGCATTATTACTTCTCCAACCGGCGCCGCCGTCAGAGACGCCATTCATGTGCTCCAAAGACGCTTCCCGGCTATTCATGTATCGGTCATACCAGTGCCTGTTCAGGGTGATGATGCAGCCCCGGCCATTGTTCGCGCTATCGAACTTGCGAACAACTATACTTCAGACCCGTTTGATGTATTGCTACTGACTCGCGGTGGCGGCTCCCTGGAAGATCTCTGGGCTTTTAATACGGAGCCAGTGGCCAGAGCAATTCACGCAAGCCGTTTACCAATCGTCAGTGCGGTTGGCCATGAAACAGATTTCACCATTGCAGACTTTGTCGCGGATGTCAGAGCACCAACCCCTTCCGCCGCTGCAGAAATTATTAGTCCGGATATTAGTAGCTGGCAGCAGCAACTTGCTAATCATCAACAAAAACTACAGCGCAGCTTTCAGCATCAACATCAGCAGTGGTCTGCTCACCTCCGGCACCTGGAACAGCGGATGCGAAGTCCGGCTGATCGTCTCTCGGATTTACATCAAAGACTGGATGATCTTGAAGCCAGGCTAAAACGTGGGCTCAAGCAAAAAATTGCTAGCCTGCGCTATGAAGATCTGGCCTTGCGGCTCAAGGTCGCCATGCAAAGACGCTTGCAGACTGAGCAACAAGGGTTCTGGCGATTACAATCCAGACTGCCGTCACCCCTGCCCCGGATTCAACAACAAAGGCAGGCCTTACTACAGCTACAACAAAGCTTAAAGCATGGGGTATTGCGAGATACTGACAGAGCCAGACACCAGCTCCGCAATGTGACAGGTAAGCTCGATGCGTTAAGCCCACTAAGAATACTGGAGCGGGGTTACAGTGTCGTCACACGGGGCGATTCGACCACCC
>CBDUKY010000025.1:0-15311 GCA_965367925.1 uncultured Pseudomonadales bacterium
AATTTCAGCTAAAACAGCATCGACTTCATACATATGCTGACCGCGTTCTGCAGCAGAAGCGTCCACTACATGGAGCAATAGATCTGCTTGTTTAACTTCTTCTAGCGTTGCCCTGAACGCATCCACCAGTCCGTGGGGTAGTTTACGAATAAATCCTACCGTATCTGTCAGAATCGAACGGCCCACAATCGGCAAATCTAATTGCCTTAAGGTCGGGTCCAGGGTCGCAAACAATTGATCCGCCGCATGTACCGTGGCGTCACAAAGGTTATTAAATAATGTTGATTTACCCGCATTGGTATAACCAACCAGGGAAATGGTTCGTATATCGGCTTTACGTCTCGCGCGGCGATTCTGGTTTCGCTGCTTTCTCACCTTCGCCAGTCGTTGATTGAGATTCTTAATTCGATCTCCGATCATGCGCTGATCCGACTCTAGCTGAGTTTCACCAGCACCAGTAATACCAATCGCAGCCCCCTGGCCACGACCTGATCCACCTCGCTGTCTGTCCAGGTGAGTCCAACCTCTTACGAGTCTAGTCGAAGCATGGCGCAATTGCGCTAACTCAACTTGTAATTTACCTTCATGGGTACGGGCTCGCTGGGCGAATATATTGAGAATCAGACCCGTACGTCCTAATACCCGCCGCTCAAGATGCTCCTCAAGGTTACGCTCCTGGGTTGGAGATAGCTCTTCATCAAAGAGAATCAGTTCTGCTTCCACTTCCTCAGCATATTGCAGGACTTCCTGCAGCTTGCCACTACCAATATAGGTCTTCGGATCCGGTGATCGCCGTTTTGCGGTTATTCCGCCAACGGGTTCCAGACCAGCAGACACAGCAAGCTCCCACAGCTCACCGGCCGTGGAATCTTCCTTTTCGATGTGGACGAGTAACGCCTGGGTACCGGCTTCTGGTCGTTCAAAAAACAAATAGTTAACCTTGGCCGAACTTGGCCCTTATTCTGTGTCTTCGTCTCCAGGCATCGTTGGCATCTTGACGTTTCGAGATGGCACGACGGTGGAAATTGCTGACTTGTAGATCATCTGGCTAACGGTATTGCGTAGCAAAATGACAAACTGGTCGAAGGATTCAATCTGCCCTTGCAGCTTGATCCCACTGACTAAGTAAATTGATACCGGAATTCTGTCTTTCCGTAGTTGGTTCAGGAAAGGGTCTTGTAGTGATTGCCCTTTTGACATGTAACTCTCCTTAGGACCCAAAAACTGGGTATTGTGTCGAAATAACACCGACTAAAATTGGATGAATATCGCCCTCACAGCCTGGCTTCAGTACTGCTTGGACAAGGCACTATGCACCCGTCAACCTAATATGCTGTCTGCCTTGAGAATTTTCAAGGCCTCAGCGCGTGATGGATATTCAAGTTGTCGCAAGTCTTGCCAGCTGCGAAGCCAGGTAAATTGCCTTTTGGCTAGCTGTCGTGTGGCTGCAAGTGCCTGCTGGACCATGGTTTCATGGTCTATATCACCTTTTAGATAGGACCAGGCCTGTCTATATCCGACAGCTTTTATGGCTGGAAGGTCCATAGATAAATCACCACGGTCATAAAGTCTTGAAACCTCATCCAGAAACCCCTCTGTGAGCATTTGTCTAAAGCGTATTTCGATCTTTTTGTGTAATCCCTGCCTATCAGTCGGAACGACAGCGATTTCCAGCAGATCAAACGGACAGCCAGTGGTTTCTTGTTGCTGCCAGTCAGTGAGGGACCTGCCGCTGACCCTGTATACCTCCAAAGCACGCTGTAAACGCTGAGGATCATTCGGATTGATTCGCGCTGCTGCAACTGGGTCCACCGCTTTTAGTTGCTGATGCACAGCGGCCCAGCCTTCCCGTACTGCAAGATCTGCAATTTCATCTCGAATCTCATTATTGGCAGCAGGTAGGTCTGCAAGACCATCCTTTAGTGCCTTGAAATAGAGCATTGTGTCGCCTGTAAGCAGGGGGATATTTCCCCGTGCATGAATTTCATAGACACACCTTGTGGCATCTGCTCGAAACTCAGCAGCTGAGTAGGGCACTGAAGGATCACGAATATCAATCAGGTGATGCGGAATTTCATCAAGCAGCGACCTTGACGGCTTCGCCGTGCCAATGTCGAGGCCGCTGTAAACCAGCGCAGAGTCGACACTAATGATTTCAGCCGGGATTTCCCTGGCCAGTTCAATGGCCAGCTGACTTTTGCCGCTAGCAGTGGGGCCCATAATACAAACGGCAACGGGTTCTTTCATATTCGTGTGAGGCTATCTGCCTCGCAAAAATAAACTATCAAGCTCAGCGATTGTTTGCTGGGCCCAGGTTGGACGACCATGATTACACTGGCCGCTGCGCTCGGTTTCTTCCATATCTCGCAGCAGTGCGTTCATTTCCGGAATTGTAAGGCGACGATTAGCTCTAACAGAACCATGACATGCCATGGTTGAAAGCAGCTCATCCCTGTGCTGTTGAAGTCTTGCGGTTGAGCCAAACTCGACCATGTCAGACAGCACATCTCGGACCAGGGCCTCGGCAGCATCACCGCGCAACATTGCAGGGATTCCTCGCACCATGACTGACTCGTCAGACGCACAACGAATATCTAACCCGAGTTGCAATAGCTCTTGTTGATACTCATCAACCGCCTGGGCTTCCTTTTCGCTCACAGCAATGGAAATTGGCACCAGTAGCGGCTGCATCTTAATACCGGCATCATCACTTGCATGTTTGAGTCGCTCGTAGGTAATGCGCTCGTGGGCTGCATGCATGTCGACGATAATCATGCCTTGACTATTTTGAGCAAGAATATAAATGCCGTGTAGCTGCGCAACGGCATAGCCGAGCGGTGGAATATCCTCATCACCGGCCGCCTCAAGGTTCGCGAGGTCTGCAGAATTAGTACCGAGTAGTTCACCATAGCGAGCACTCTGCTCTTTTAGATTTTCTCCGCCTGAACCCTGCCGATCAAAGAAACGACCCGTACCCCCACCTTGACCAAAACCCATACGGCCTTGTTGTGGTGGCACAAAGGGACCGCTGTTTTCAAACATGGTACCTGCCGGGCTGGCAACGGCTGTATCGGGTCTTACATCAGCTAGCGCATGGTGAATTGAGCGAAACAGAAAATCATGTACCTGACGACTTTCCCGGAACCGCACCTCATGCTTGGTGGGGTGAACATTGACATCAACAAGATGCGGGTCAATTTCAAAAAACAGCGCATAAACCGGGTGCCGTCCATGATAGAGCACATCCTGATACCCTTGCCGTACCGCATGGCTAACCACCTTATCTTTGATCATCCTGCCGTTAACATAAAAAAATTGCTGATCAGCCTGACTGCGTGAAAAATTCGGTAAGCCTATCCAACCGCTAATACGCAAGCCGTTATTTTCGTTTTCGATATGGATTGCATTGCTAACGAAGTCTTTACCAAATACTGCGGCGATTCTTCTTTCGGTTTCAAGCTCAGTTTGCGCGGCCTGATAGTTTCGTTGGGACTTACCATTGTGCTGCAGAACAATCGCGACATCTGGATGACTCAAGCTGACCTTTCGAACAACGTCTTCGATTCGTTGAAGTTCCGTCTTCTCTGTGCGTAAGAATTTTCGTCTAGCAGGCGTATTAAAAAACAAATCGCGTACTTCAACACTGGTCCCTTTTGGGTGCGGGGCAGGTACAACACCGGCGAGCATATTTTCACCTGTAGTTGCGGCGCGATATCCGTTCTTTACTTCATTTGTTGTATTGCTAGTGATTGTCAGTCTCGAAACAGACGCAATTGACGCCAGGGCTTCTCCACGAAAGCCAAGGGTGCTAACCGCTTCAAGATCTTCTATTTCAACGATTTTGCTAGTCGCATGTCGGGCAAGCGCCAGGGTCAAGTCTTCTGGATGAATACCAATACCGTCATCACGAATACGAATTAGCTTCACGCCGCCCTGTTCAAGATCTATCTCAATGCGGCCGGCACCAGCATCCAGGCTATTTTCAACCAGTTCCTTAACAACAGATGCTGGCCGCTCAACGACCTCGCCAGCAGCAATCTGATTTGCTAGCCGGTTGCTGAGCTGTTTAATACGTTCAAATTGATGCGGATTCATTAGCTATTGGGGATTCTCAATACCTGGCCAATTCTGATGACATCGCCTCGAAGCCCATTAATTTCTTTTAGGCTCTCGGCACTGACCCGGTGTTTAACGGCAATGCCTGAGAGTGTATCACCACTTTCGATTCGATAGGTTGCAAGTTGCGTCTCCCCACCTTGTTTTTTCCAGGCAAGATAGGAGCCAGCAGGCGGATTTTTCTGTAAATAGTTTTTTACCCCGGTGAATATGGCTTTTGCCATCTTGTCTTGATGGACTTTGGATTTAAGCCTCGCTTCTTCACTTGGGTTTGAGATGTAGCCGGTCTCGATCAGCAATGATGGAATATCTGGAGATTTGAGAACTGCGAAACTAGCCTGCTCTACCTGCTTTTTATGAAGCCGGTTGATAGGTTTTATTTGCTTTAATACCTCATCACCCATCTCAAGACTGGAGGCAAGACTGGCCGTCATAGACAGGTCAAGCAATACACCTGCGAGCAAATCATCCTTGTCATCCAGGCTTACGCCACCAACACCACCAATCAAATCTGCTCGATTTTCCTTTTCTGCTAACCACCTTGCGGTTTCACTGGTCGCCCCTCGCTGAGAGATGGCATATACAGATGCGCCCTTTGCCTGAGGCGTCTTAAATGCATCAGCATGAACTGACAAAAAAACATCTACCAGAGAGTCCCGTGCAATCTGAGTTCGTTTGCGGAGACCAACATAATAGTCACCCTCTCGAATCAGCAGCGCCTTAAAACCCGGTTCTCTGGTGAAGTAATTCGCAAGTCGCTTTGATATCGCGAGCACAACATCCTTTTCGAATAAGCCGCTGCTACCGATAGCCCCTGGATCTTCACCGCCATGACCTGCATCGATCGCAATTACAACATCTCTCATTTGCCTGGAGATGAGGTCGGCTTTCTGTACCACCGGGGTCAGTTCCTGCTCTGCTGTGTACAGATCAACAACCAGCCGATCGCCATATTGTAAAATCGGCTTTAGGACGAAACTTCTTGGTTTAACAGCGGTGTTTAAATCCAACACCACCCGCAAGTCGGTGCTTTCTCTTACTGCCGAACGCATGTTTTTGATAGGCGAACCTTTCAAATCAACCGATGAAAAGTTTGCATTGAGTTTTGCGTTGGTGATGTCGATGACAAGCCGCCTTGGGTTCTCCAGAGCGAAGACCTTGTGCTCAACAGGCTGACTTACATCAAACACGATTCGCGTCCGTTCTGGAGACTGCCGAACCCGCACACTTTCAATGCTTGCTGATGCTGCCAGGCAATTCTCAGCAACCAGCACTGCTAGCAACATTGCGATCTTATGCCCTTTGCCAACCAGAATCTTGCGGACAAAATCCAGCCATAAACCCGCTCGAACAAATTGTAGACTGTGATTAAGCAATGACGAATTTCCTAACGACACTGAATGACTCGCACTAATTAACCCTATAGTTCTCGATAAGCTGCTGGCAAACACGCTCACCATCTGGACTCATTGCGGACAGGGTGATTTTTCGTTGTAAGCCGACTACCTTTAGATCGATGTTCAGATCACAGCGAGGCAAATAGCCCTCACCCTTTTCTGGCCACTCAATCAAGCACAGGTGCTCACCGGACAAATAATCATCCACACCCAGATATTCCAATTCCTCCGGATCTGCCAGGCGATACAGATCGAAATGAAAGACCTGACCCCATTCTAGATCATAAGGCTCTACAATGGTAAATGTTGGGCTCTTTACAGCACCCTGGTAGCCAAAACTACGCAAAATACCACGACAAAATGTTGTTTTTCCGGCACCAAGATCACCGGTTAAAAATATCAGCCCCTTACCCTCCAACAATTCTCCAAGCTGTCTCGCCAGACGCAGGGTTGCTGACTCATCGGTCAGAAGGGTCTCAAATTGCATTTAATAACCTGCGTATTGCTGGCAATAGATCGAGCGCTAGCAAACCACGCTCTCCCTCAACCCTGGTTATCTTGTCCGCCGCCAGGGAATGCACCACAACGCCAAGACGCGCTGCCTGTTCAAGCCCACAACCCTGGGCCAGTAGGGCACCTATCACGCCCGTTAAAACATCACCCATCCCCGCTGTGGACATGCCCGGGTTACCGTAAGGACATAGGCCACGACCGGTTTCAGATATCACCAGCGTGCCAGCTCCTTTTAAGACCGCAACACCTGAATATTGTTGCTGTAATTTCTCAGCGGCCTGAAATCTGTCTGACTGGATGTTAGTGGTATCAAGTAGCCGACTGGCTTCACCGGGATGAGGCGTTAGTACCCAGGACCGATTTAGAAAAGGACCTTTTTGTTTTGCCAGAAAATTAAGGCCGTCTGCGTCAACGACCATAGGGCACTCGGCAGCGATAACCTGGGCAAATAGTCCTGCACCCCAGTCGCTTTTACCCAGACCTGGACCCAACACAATCACCCTCGCCACTGCGATCATATCCGCTAACAAAGCTTGCTCATCCGGGTCAGATGGATTGGCAAAGCCCTTCACCATGAGTTCTGGCCGCCTGTTTACAATCGCCGCAACATGATCCACGTGGGTCGCAACACTAACGAGGCCTGCACCACTTCGAAGCGCAGATTCTGCCGCCATGGCGACCGCACCCCCCATTCCCTTATCTCCACCAACCACAAGTACATGACCAAAGGTATTCTTGTGCGCATTTCTCGGTCTGGCAGGAAAACTTGAAATCAGCGTCTCGTAATCGAGTCTGACCATATCAGCAGGCACGGCATCGTAAACCGCCTCTGGTACATCCAGAGCGGCAAATTTAATCTCACCGCAATGATCAACACCATGGTGTGTGAATAGGCCCCGCTTTAGCCCAATAAAGGTCACTGTAATTGATGCAACGACTGCAGATTCAGTGACTTCACCAGTCTCTGGATTGGTATAGGTCAGGCAAGTTCCTGTATCAGCGTTCAGACCTGACGGTAGATCCACGGCGAGCACAGGTCTTCCAGCATTGTTGATCACATCAATGGCTTGCTTATAGGCCGCGCGCAACTCACCTCTCGCGCCAGTACCAAGCAGCGCATCAACTATGACTGTTGAAGCCTGAAGTGGTATGGATTCACTCGCGTTCGTGCACCTGGCCTTCGACTCGAGACAAAACGCCCGTGCGCGCTGGCCATCGTCAGAGAGCTTAGTAACATCACCGATAACAACAACATCAACCTCAACCCCTTGTGCTGCTAGCAAGCCGGCAACAATATAGCCATCTGCCGCATTGTTACCGCTACCACAAAATACCAGCACATGGGTTGTTTGCGGCCAGGCGGCGTTAAGCGCTGCGACACAGGCGTCTGCGGCCCGGCGCATCAGTCTGATACCCGGAATAGCGGCTGTTTCTATCGCATATTGATCTAGCGCCCTTGTTTGCTGGGCAGTATAGAGCGCCTCAGGCAATGACCCATGCCGGGATGCTGAACTGATGTTTTGCTGTGTTAGTCGGGACACTTCCATCTTCGATACATGTGGGACAATAAGGCATGATAATACGCGAAACCTGGCCGTGAACCGAGATGAACGAAAGTAAATACCAGCAGTTAGCAGACTTGATTCGAAACTGGGGCGAAGAACTCGGCTTTCAACAGCTGGGTATCACCGATGTCGATCTCGGTCAGCATGAAGCGCATCTTAACAATTGGCTGGCAAAGGAGTTTCACGGGGAGATGAGTTACATGACAGCCCATGGTACCAAGCGCAGTCGTCCAGCTGAACTGATCGCGTCTACCCAACGGGTAATTGCCGTTCGTCTGAACTATCTGGATATGGCTACGGACCCAAAAGCCATTATTGCCTCAGATACTCGCGCCTATGTTGCTCGCTATGCCCTCGGTCGCGACTACCACAAGCTTATTCGACAGCGGCTGGTTAAGCTCTGGCAGCGGATTCACAACTTTCTAGAAGAACAGGGTCTCGGCGAATTCAATGGTCGCGTGTTTACCGACAGCGCCCCAATCCTGGAGAAGGCGCTGGCAGAAAAAGCAGGTCTTGGCTGGATTGGCAAGAATACCTTACTGCTAAACCGCGAGGCAGGTTCCTGGTTTTTCCTCGGTGAAATCTTTACGGATATTCCCCTGCCAGTGGATGACCAGATTAAGGATAACCACTGTGGCACCTGTACTAGCTGCATGGATGTTTGTCCAACAGAGGCAATCGTTGCACCCTACCAACTCGACGCCAGAAAATGCATCTCCTACCTAACTATTGAATACAGGGGCGTCATTGATGAAGCCTTGCGCCCGCTGATGGGCAATCGAATTTTTGGTTGCGATGACTGTCAGGTGTTTTGCCCCTGGAACAAATTTGCTGTGGCTACCACGGAAACTGACTTTTCACCTCGACACAACCTGGATACAGCAAGTTTGCTGGACTTATTTAGCTGGAGTGAAGAGGATTTCGACCGTCGCACACAGGGATCAGCAATTCGACGTACCGGTTTTGATGGTTGGCTGCGGAATATATCTATTGCCCTTGGTAACGCCGATTATGCTGAAGAGATCCTTGATGCACTCACGCAGCGTCGGGAAATGGCGAGCGACATGGTTAAAGAACACATTGACTGGGCAATTGACCAACAACGAGAAAAGGCCAGTCAGGCTAATCTAGATTAAAAAAGTTTGCCTGATAAAAACGAAGTTCTTCGATGGATTCACGAATATCATCAATAGCGCGATGCGCACCCTTTTTGACCACCCCATCATGAATATCTGGCCGCCACCGCACAGCTAGTTCCTTCACGGTACTGACATCGATATTTCGATAGTGCAGATGTGCTTCAAGCATGGGCATATAGCGATGCAAAAAACGCCGGTCCTGGCCAATGGAATTACCGCACAGTGGCGCCTCACCTGCATCGACAAAGCGCTTAACGAACTCAAGGGTCTTCAGTTCAGCTTCCGCCTCGGAAACCCCTTCTTTTGCAATCCGGTCCAGTAGACCAGAGCTTGTGTGATGCTCAGTGTTCCAGGCATCCATACCATCAAATAGCGCCTGGGCCTGGGATATCACCAGAACCGGCCCTTCTTCGACAATATTGAGGTTGGAGTCGGTAATGATCGTCGCAATTTCGATAATGCGATCCACTTCCGGATTGAGACCGGTCATTTCCAGATCCATCCACACCAGATTTTCGGAATAATTCGCCATGTACTGCTATTTCATTGAAAGCCCGCTAGTTTATAGAAAATCTTGCGGTGGGTCGCCTAGAGATTAATGCACCACGAATAGCCATGCTATTGGGCGGTTGATTGCGTAGAATGCGCAAAATTATTATCAGGACCGAACCCCTTGCTCCCTCTGATTCTTGAAGCAACAGATCTACAGGCAATCTTGCCTGATCCCAGCCTATTGATCGTCGACCTGTGTCGAACCGAAACCTATCAAAATATGCACTTGCCAGGGGCACTGCACGTCAATCCGTCTGAACTTGTGAGTGGACAACGACCCGCCGTTGGCAAGCTACCATCTATGGCACAGCTTGAAGATCTGTTTAGCCATATTGGATATCAGCCTGATCGCCATATTATTGCTTATGATGACGAAGGCGGTGGCTGGGCAGGAAGGTTCCTCTGGACCCTGGATATGATCGGGCACCAGAAAATGTCCTATCTGAATGGCGGCATCCATGCCTGGAACGCTGCTGGGTTGGCCTTTAGCACTGAGGTTCCGTTTGTCGAACCGACTGATGTCTCACTTGAAATTCACCCTGAATTCCTTGCGACCAAGGCGGATATTCTCAACACACTGGATGATCCGCAGACCATTATCTGGGATGCCAGAACACCAGAAGAACATGTTGGCAGTAAAGTAGTTGCTGCTCGCGGCGGCAGGATCCCTGGCGCGATCAATGTGGAATGGATCGAGGCCATGGATCGAAATGATGCCTTAAAGATTCGCCCGGACGTTGAAAAGTTTCTCAGTAGCCGCGGTATTGACAGAAGTAAGCGAATAATCACTCACTGTCATAGCCACCACAGATCAGGCTTTACCTATCTGGTTGGGAAAAGCCTGGGATACGATATCCGGGGTTATGATGGCTCCTGGTCCGAGTGGGGCAATGACCCTGATACCCCTGTTGAGACCGGATAGTGTTCGTTCAACTACAATACTGGTTGCCGCAGCATCTGCTATCTAGAATCGTTGGTCTAGTGGCAAATAGTCGCGTTCGCTGGATCAAGCAGCTATTTATCCGGATTGTTATCAAGCGCTATCAAGTGGACGTCTCTGAGGCTGCCTCTGAAAACCTCGATGACTATGCCTCCTTCAACGCTTTTTTCACGCGCAGATTAAAGCCTGGTATCAGGCCCATTGTCGGCACACCCTGTTCACCTGCAGACGGTGCAGTATCTGCCAGTGGACAGATCCGGCAGGGACAGATTTTTCAGGCCAAGGGCATCGACTATTCTCTCGAAAAACTACTCGCATCCAGTCAAGTGACAGCCTATGAACAGGGGAGCTTTATCACTGTCTATCTGTCCCCTAAAGATTATCACCGGGTCCATTGTCCTGTAGATTGCACCTTAACAACCGCGCGCTATGTTCCCGGCAAGCTATTTTCCGTGAATCAAACCACTGCTGAAAACGTCCCGGATCTATTTGCAGACAACGAAAGATTAGTGATGGAATTTGATACGGAACAGGGGCGAATGGCTGTGGTGATGGTTGGCGCAATGATTGTTGCAGCAATTCAACCTGTGTGGCGCAGTGAACCTTACAAGGCAAAGACATTTGTTGAAGAACTGCCAGTCGATACACAGTTTAAAGCAGGCGACGAGCTCGGCGCCTTTCAAATGGGTTCCACCGCCATCGTACTCTTTGAGCGACCGGTTAACTGGCGCCAATCATCTGGCGATCTTGTGAAAATGGGTCAGGCTCTGACAACACCATCACCTACTAGCGGATCAGATCTGGCCTAACGATTTCGCTAATGTCATCGGCACCGGTTAATAGCATAAGCAATCGATCGAGACCTACTGCAACACCCGCACAGTCCGGCATCTTTTCCATGGCTGAGAGAAGCATAAGGTCAGGCGCGACCTCCTTTAAGCTGCGGTTCCGCCTTATCCGATTGTGTCTGTCTATTCTTCTAGCTAGCTCAGCGCCATCTGTAAGTTCGTCATAGCCATTGGCCAATTCAACACCCTGCCAATAGACTTCAAACCTACCAGCAACCTCCTGCCCATCATCTATGACCAGCTTCGCGAGCGCCGCCTGGGTCGCAGGAAAGCTGGTAACTACTGTCAAAGGTTGTAGTGATGGTTCAATACCGAGACTAAACAGTACGTCTCGCAGATCATCAATTGTCCCTTCATCTTCATCCTTGATGTGTTGAATTGCTGATGGGAATTCTCTTTGCGCAATCTCAAATAGTTGATCAGTGGTTGCTGTATGGGGATCGAGATCAAATCGCGCTACAAATAATGCCTTGTAGCTAGTCACTGGTGCGATCTTAAACGGGCTGTCAAAACGCCTTGCCAGCGTCTCGAATAATTCCAGCAGCTCTTCGATCAAGGTCTCAAGCTGGTAGCCAGGCTGGTACCATTCAAGCATTGAGAATTCAGGGTTGTGGCGCTTACCTGTCTCTCCTGCCCGGAAGGCTTTACAAATCTGGAATATCGGACCACTACCAGCTGCCAACAACTGTTTCATGGCGAACTCAGGAGACGTCTGTAAAAAGCGAGAACCGGTTTCCCCGGTCGCAGAATCAACCACAAGACTTTCAATATGTGGGTCTGAAACAGTCGCTGACCCAAGCAGGGGTGTGACGACTTCAAGCACACCCCTTTCGGCAAAAAAGTCGCGTATCTTCAGGTACAGACGGTTATGAAGATTCAGACGATGCCGCAAATCACCGTCACGACCCATGGGATTAGGATTTGGCGCGGTTCTGATATTCACCGGTTCGGGTATCAACACGGATAACTTCACCAATATTGATAAATAGCGGTACCTTAACCACGGCGCCAGTACTCAAGGTTGCAGGCTTGGAACCGCCCTGGGCAGTATCACCTTTGAGACCAGGATCTGTTTCCACAACCTCAAGCTCAATAAAGTTTGCCGATGAGACATTGATAGGATTGTCGTTCCAGGTGATGACCGTGTACTTCTCAGTTTCTTTCAACCAATCCTTACACTCAGCAATTGCTGTGGCATCTGCTGCAACCTGCTCAAAGCTACCGTCGGTTTTCATAAAATGCCAATAGTCACCGTCTGTATAGAGATATTCCATCTCATAGTCCATGACATCTGCCGCTTCCAGGCTTTCACCTGATTTGAAGGTTCGCTCCCAGACACGACCGTTAATCAGATTGCGCAGTTTGACCCGATTAAAGGCCTGGCCCTTACCTGGTTTGACGAACTCGTTCTCCAAAATCGAACAAGGATCGCCTTCGAGCATTACTTTCAAACCCGACTTAAATTCATTGGTAGAATAGGATGCCATTAAAAATTCTCTTAAAGTGCTAGCAAAGGCCTATGATACCTATAACCGACCCAAGTTTGCAGGCTCAATCCTGGCAATCACAGCTACAGCACGCGATAACCGACCGTAACACCCTACTAAGAACCCTTGAGCTCCCTGCTGAACCACTGACAACAAACTTTCCAATCAAGGTACCCCTGGCCTATCTCGGTCGGATTGAAAAGAAATGCCCTGATGATCCACTCCTCAAGCAGGTGCTATCGCTGCCAGCAGAAAATCAACTGGTAGCTGGGTTTGCGCCTGAGCCCCTAAATGAAACTGCCTTCAGTCCGATCAAGGGCTTGATCCACAAGTACCAACACCGGGTTCTCATTGTCACGACAGGTACCTGTGCAATTAATTGTCGATATTGTTTCAGACGCAATTTTGACTATGAAGACAACCAGCCAAGTAGCATTGACTGGCAAGCCATCGTCCAGTACATCAAGTCTGACCCCGGGATTAAAGAAGTCATCTTGAGCGGCGGAGAGCCACTGATTCTAAGTGATCGACGCCTGTGCTGGATTATTGACCAACTAGGCGAGATCCCTCATCTAGTGAGCCTACGAATACATACAAGAATGCCCGTGGTGATACCTGACCGGGTCTGCGAATCAATGCTTGCCTGGGTAAAGACCTGCCCCTTGAAATTGGTTCTGGTGACTCATATTAATCATCCTAACGAAATTGATGATGCAGTTGTTGCCGCAATGAAGCTGTTAACCAGTCACAAGGTGACCCTGCTCAATCAGAGTGTTTTGCTGAAAGATATCAATGATGATGCCACAACCCTTGTACGGCTGTCGGAACGACTATTCTTCGCCGGCATTCTTCCCTATTATCTTCACCTGCTCGACCCTGTTGCAGGGGCCGCACACTTTGATGTTGAACGAGCCCTTGCAAGGGAATTGGTCATAAAAGTTCGTGGTCAATTACCCGGCTATCTGGTGCCAAGATTGGCACAAGAAGTACCAGGAGAAACTGCCAAGCGAATCATCGGCTAGTCATCTGATTAGTGCCGGGAACCAGATTCCCAAACTGTGATAACAACGAATATAAGTTAGTATGTCGCCATAAGGAGCGATAACCCAAACATGAGCAACCAGCAACCCGTCAGGCTACTGATCCTTGAGGAGTCCCAGAACAGAGCGGAAGAACTAATCGTTCTCTTACGTACTGCTGGGCGGGCGACTCGTGCTCACCAAATTGAATCCGAAGCAGACTTCGCAGACGCACTAAAGAGTCAAGTGTGGGATCTGCTTATCGGCAGTAAAGAAGCGAACGGGGTAAGCATCGAGCAAGCGATCAGCTCGATTCGCGATCAGGAAAAGGATATTCCAGTTATTCTCATTGCCGACAATCGCGACCCTGCCTCGATCACTGAAGGTCTGGTACTCGGCGCAAAAGACGTCGCCCTTGATGATGATGACGAACGACTTGTGCTTATCATCGAACGGGAATTGGAGAATCTAGATCACCGTCGCCAGAGACGCCGGGCCGAGGTTGAGGTGCGTGAAATTGATCGTCGCAATCAGTTGTTACTGGCAAGTTCAAATGCAGCAATCGGCTATGTCCATGAAGGCATGCATATTTACACCAATAACACCTACGCTGAAATGTTTGGCTATGAAGATCCAGACGACTGCGCGGGTATTCCGATCATTGACCTGATCGCCTCTGAAGATCAGGACAAATTTAAGTCTTTCTTGAAGTCATTCAACGATACGGAAACTGCAAGCGAAGAGTTCACCTGCGTTGCCAGTGATGGTTCAACAATTAAATGTAGCATGTCTTTATCTCCAGCCACCTATGATGGTGAATCTTGTACCCAGGTCATTTTTAGACCTGTTGTCACAGCCGGTGATGCTGAATTAGAAGATCGAATTAAGGAAATTTCTAGCCAGGACCTGCTAACAGGTTTATACAACCGCAGCTACTTTATCGAACAGTTAGACGCGGCAGTTGATCAGGCAACCGAGGGCAAACAAGCAAAGATACTTTTCTATATCAGTATCGATAATTTCGGCCACACGCGGACAGATGCTGGCATCTCGAATACTGATTTAATTTTAGGTGATCTCGCTGCGCTTATCCGCGGACATGTTGATGACCAACATATACTAGCCAGATTCGGCGACGATGTTTTTGCCATGCTGTATCAAGATTCTGATAAGGACAGTGCATCTCAATTAGCAGAATCAATTCGAGCCCTGGTTGAAGGCCATGTGACAGATGTTGGCGGCAAGTCCTATCAAAGTACGGTCAGCATTGGCCTTTCGTTAATCTCTGAAAACACACCATCAGCAGAAGAAATTATTTCTCGCGCTCATCGTGCCCAGACAGGTGTCGCTGACGGCAACGGCGTGAACTTCTATCAAGCGGAGCAGGTGAAGGTTGGTGAAGACGGCAAGGCCCTGACTAGCGAAAACATCAAACACATGGTTCGCACCGCCATTGAAAATAATTCTTTCCGGCTAATGTTCCAGCCCATCATCAGCTTACATGGCGATGATGAAGGTCAATTCGAGGTTCTACTACGTCTATTGGACGAGGATGAAAATGAGATCTATCCGGGTCAATTCCTCGGACCAGCAGAAGATGCTGGACTACTAGAGAAGTTAGATCGTTGGGTCATCCTACAATCTATAAAAACACTGTCAGAGCATCGAGAGACAGGCAGCACGGCCAGTTTGTTTATCAATATCACCCACAAATCGATCTCCGATGAGGGCTTCT
>CBDUKY010000026.1:0-14575 GCA_965367925.1 uncultured Pseudomonadales bacterium
AAGTGCTTGTTGCAAGGCATCAAACCGCTGGTTGAGATTATTACGATTCGCAAGGTGGCTACCAAGGCTCTGTTCGGCGTTGGTTACTGCAAGGGTTATCCAGCGCTTTCGATGACCTCGTACACTGTCTAGAAGATTGACCTTCTTATTTGCCTGGGCTGACAGGGCCTCAATCAGTAGCGGCTTTTCTGGCATTGCTGCATTAACAATAATTTCTCTCGGTATCTCCCGACCACCGACGGCAGCGAGATAAAAACGCGGAATAAATGCGCTGAGTACCTCCGATGGTGTTTCTTCCATCTTGATGCGAGGGAAATAGGTTTTGTTACCTAACATCCGTCCGCCCCGGACAATCATTACCAACACACAAATAGCGCCGGGATTGACCACCGCAGCGATGATGTCGATATCACCTTCCCCTCTTGTGACATACTGCTGTTCTTGCATTCGTTGCAGATGGGCAATCTGGTCTCGATAAATTGCGGCTCGCTCAAAATCCAGAGACTTTGAAGCTGCATCCATCTTGTTCGCATAGGTATCAATCAAGTTGCGGCTTTTGCCATCGAGAAAGGCGATGGCGTCATTCACATCCTGCGCATAATCAGTTTCACTGACTAGCCCGCAACATGGTCCTGAACATCGTTTGATCTGATACTGTAAACAGGGTCTGGAACGATTTTTAAAAAATGCGTCTTCACATTGCCTGACTCTGAAAACCTTTTGCAGAATATTCAGACTGTCCCTGACAGAGTAAGCACTAGGGAATGGACCAAAATAACGACCTGGTTTCTTCTGTGCACCACGATGAAAAGCTAGCCGGGGAAATGTGTCTTTTGTAGACAGAAAAATAAAGGGGTAAGACTTATCATCTTTAAAATCTATATTGTAAGGTGGGCTCAGTTCCTTGATCAGAGATTGTTCAAGTAGCAAGGCTTCTGTTTCGCTACTGGTCACCGTGACCTCGATATGTTCAATCCTGGCAACCAGCGCCATGGTTTTTACTTCTAGCGCGGTGGTTCGAAAATAACTCGATACCCGGTTCTTTAGATTCTTTGCCTTGCCAACATAGAGGATTTCACCTTCGCTATCGAACATACGATAGACACCAGGTCTCGTTGTTAAGGTCTTAAGGAAGGGTTTTGAATCAAAGTTGCTCATGTGTATCTGAAGCCAGCGTCAGCCCACATTGTACCGCAGTTTGGAACATTTCAAGGGTCAAACGCCCTGTTTGGGTGTTATATCGACTGCAATGGTAGGAATCAACAATGTACTTACCCGGTGCCACCTCATGTACTGCACCGTGGGCAAAGGGGAAAGCAGACCGCGAGATATTAAGCGCCCGGAGTACTGCATTATGGGCAACCCCACCAAGGCACAATAGCACCCTGTGTTGCTTGAGGTGGTTGCTGATCTCGGGGACTAAAAACTTCTGGCAGTTTTTTACTTCACTTAGCAGCGGCTTATTTTGTGGTGGCACACATTTAACTGCATTGGTAATGCGCACCTGATCTTTCGCAGACAAGGTGTCCAGTACCTTAAACAGCATTTCACCGGAGGCATCACCGGTAAACGGGATGCCTGTCTTGTTTGCACCATGCAGGCCAGGTGCCAGACCAACAATGAGTAGTCTGGAGGTTGGATCCCCGGATGCCGGGACAGGTTGGTTCCAATAGTCTGGGTGGTTGGATTGAAGCCTTGTGAAATTACTTCGAATACGCGGGCAGTGGCGGCATTTGATCACTGCTTCATCAATCGTCTCTAACGGCAGGCGTTGGGTTACTTGTTCAGGCAACGGCTTCTGAATCTATGACCCGGTGCTTAATGGCGAGTTTCGTCAGCGCAACATCGTTACGAATCCCTAGCTTGTCAAAAATTCTGTATCGATAACTGTTTACGGTTTTTGGACTTAAAGACAAACTTTCTGAAATATCCGGTACACGATGACCGCCTATGACCATGAGTGTAATTTGCATTTCGCGACTAGACAAAATATCAAAGGGGCTACGATTGTCTTCATTAAACGGACGCAAGGCTAATTGCTGTGCAATTTCTGCACTCAGGTAACGTTGCCCTGCCATGACTTTTTTAATCGCTCTGACCATTTCATCCACATCAGCTCTTTTAGTCACGTAACCCTGAGCACCTTCTTTGAGAAATTTTGAGGGGTAAGGTTCCTGGTCGTGAACTGTCACAGCCAGAACTTTTAAATCTGGATCAACTCGTAGGCAACGACGAGTCGCTTCCAGGCCGCCGATGCCAGGCATTTGTACATCCATTAAGACCACATCGGGCTTCACTTCTCGAACCAATTCTATGGCCAGTTCACCGCTTTCAGCCTGGCCAACTACCTGGATACCGTCGACATCTGCTAACAACCTACAAGTGCCGATACGAACTAGTTGATGATCATCTACCACAAGCACGCGAATCATATGTGCCTCCCGTATTCATTGATGAATTCTTAAGCAACGCGTTAGGATCCAATGTCTCTTTTTGCACGTTTCTCCTTATTTTTTAACTACCCTAACCCCCTTGAGACGCAATTGGAAGGCTCGATAATGCTGAAATTCGTGTAGGAATATCTGAAACGCAGCGCTAACAATCTCACCATTGTTAAGCTGTTAGTTGAATGAAATCTAGTTGCTACTTGCAATGCTAGTCGCTACGCGGAGTGACCGAATAGCGACAGCAGCATGACATCATTTGAAATGGAAGAAATGTGCCTATTAAGCGCCTGTAAACGCCTGCAGACCAGTTTGTGCACGACCGAGAATCAGTGCGTGTACATCATGTGTTCCTTCATAAGTGTTAACGGTTTCAAGGTTCATCACATGTCGAATGACATGATACTCATCAGAAATCCCATTACCACCGTGCATATCACGAGCCATGCGCGCGATATCGAGCGATTTGCCACAATTGTTCCGTTTCATAAGGGAGATCAGTTCGACAGGACAATTGTCATCATCCATTAAACGACCCATTCGAAGTGCGCTTTGCAGGCCGAGCGCAATCTCAGTTTGCATGTCAGCAAGTTTTTTCTGAATTAACTGATTAGCCGCAAGTGGCCGACCAAATTGTTTACGATCCAGTGTGTAGCTTCGAGCCGCATGCCAGCAATACTCTGCTGCACCAAGTGAACCCCAGGCAATCCCGAATCGTGCTTTGTTTAGACAACCAAATGGTCCACTCAAACCCTTGGCGTTCGGCAACAGATTTTCTTCAGGGACTTCACAATCACTCAGGACAATTTCCCCGGTGACTGAAGCGCGTAAGCTAAACTTACCTTCAATCTTCGGGGTCTCAAAACCCTTCATGCCCCGTTCGACGATAAAGCCGCGAATTTTTCCGTCGAGTTTTGCCCAGACCACAGCAAGGTCTGCAATCGGTGAATTTGTAATCCACATTTTTGCACCATTAAGGAGATAGCCGCCGTCAGTTTTCTCTGCCCGGGTGATCATGCTGCCAGGGTCTGATCCATGATCAGGTTCTGTGAGTCCAAAACAACCCACCCATTCTCCTGTTGCAAGCTTAGGTAAGTACTTTTCTCGCTGCGCTTCATTGCCATAGGCGTAGATTGGATGCATTACCAGAGACGACTGAACACTCATGGCTGAACGATAGCCGCTGTCTACCCTTTCCACTTCCCGTGCCACAAGTCCGTAGGATGTGTAGTTAACTGCAGAACAACCATACTTTTCCGGTAGGGTTGGTCCGAGCAAGCCAAGCTCACCCATTTCATTCATGATCTCTCGATCAAAAGTCTCATCTCGATAAGCTTGTTTAACGCGACTTTGCAATTTGTCCTGGGCGTAATCACGAGCAGCATCACGAATCATACGTTCGTCTTCTGTTAGTTGATCGTCGAGAAAGAATGGATCGTCCCATTTGAATGACATGCTGCGTTACCTTTTTTAGTCCGTTAAAGTTTTAATGATGAGTTTGATGCTGATCTGCGGCTAGCGATTTGAAGCGCGCATGCCTACAATGCAGTGCACTTATCGTCAGTACAGGGCGCGCATTATATAGGCTGTCGATAAGTTACAACAGCGGCCGATTGTGGTTGCTTCAGAAAATTTTTATCTAATTGGAATTCCCCATGGCATTGGATCAAGAAACCCTTAATCAACTCCTCGATACCATCGATAAATTCGTTAACCAGCGGTTAAGACCCCTGGAATCACAGGTAGGCGAAGACGACGCAATTCCTGATGAGGTCATCGAGGAAATGAAGGCGATGGGACTTTTTGGCCTGACGATTCCAGAGGAATTTGGCGGTCTCGGACTTAACATGAGCGAAGAAGTTCAAGTAGCACAGGTGTTTGGCCATACCTCCCCCGCTTTTCGCTCCGTTTTCGGTACCAATGTAGGCATTGGCTCCCAGTCTCTCATTATTGATGGAACAGACGCACAAAAAGCGCGTTATCTACCAAAGATGGCAACAGGTGAAATTATTGGCTGCTTCTGTTTAACAGAACCGGAAGCCGGTTCAGACGCTGCCTCCGTGCGTACTACTGCAAAACGAGATGGCGATGACTACATTATTAATGGGACCAAACGTTTTATTACCAACGCACCCAAGGCTGACTTGTTTACTGTTTTTGCCAGAACAAACCCTGACGAAGCTGGTTCAAGGGGTGTATCCGCTTTTCTGGTTGAATCCAGCGCAAAGGGAATTGAGTTAGGTAAGCCTTATCGAAAAATGGGTCAGCAAGGCACCTATGTCTGCGATGTGATGTTTGATGACGTCAGAGTGAGTGCTGAAAACCTGGTTGGCGGAAAAGAAAATGTCGGTTTTAGAACCGCCATGAAGGTACTGGATAAGGGTCGACTTCATATTAGCGCCATTAGCGTCGGTGTTGCGGAACGCCTTATTGCCGACAGCGTGAAATATGCCCTTGAACGAAAACAGTTTGGCCAGCCAATCGCCGAGTTCCAGCTCATACAAGCCATGCTTGCTGACAGTGAAACCGAGACCTATGCTGCCAAATGTATGATCACCGATACAGCAAAACGCCGGGATGCTGGCGAAAATGTCGCTGCCCTGGCCGCAAGCTGTAAGCTATTTGCAACAGAAATGGTCGGCCGGGTTGCTGATCGCGCGGTTCAAATACACGGCGGCGCCGGATATGTTGAGGACTATGGCATCGAAAGATTCTATCGAGACGTGCGTTTGTTTCGCATATACGAGGGCACATCTCAGATTCAACAAACTGTTATTGCCAAAGACATGATCCGCAAGGCTGGCGGCTAGCCAGGGACTTTATTTGGCCCTGGTTGTTACGTCGGATTAACAACCAGGGTAAAAAAAATATTGCTATTATCGAGGCTGTATTAACCTGCTTGATTGGCACCGGGTTAAGCAGGTTTAATTTGAACCAGAACAGGGTATATAGGCCTTATCCATGAAGGGATACTCTACTCGAGAAGTTAGCGAGTTACTTGAGCTACCCGAGCGCGTAATTCGAGATATTGCGCGTGGTGTACTCGATCCCGATCGCGGCAGTAATAAACACTATCGATTTAATTTTCAGGACATTGTTGTTCTGCGCACCGCCAAAGAACTACTCAATGCTGGTGTCCAGCGTAGCCGTGTAAATAAGAGCCTGTTTCAGCTGCAGACACGATTGCCCAAGAGTCGTCCGCTAACCGCCTTGCGCATTACTGGTGATGGTGGTGCCGTCGTCATTAGAGATGATGACCAGATGTATAACCCGGAATCCGGTCAAATTCACTTTAACTTCTCGGTATCGGAACTTGCTGGTGAGGTTGCACCGCTGGCGAGAAAAGCAGCGGAAGATGCAGAATCCAGTGAACAGCTCACCAGTGATGACTGGTTTGATCTTGGTGTGGATCTCGAGGCGGTGAGCCCGGAAGACGCTCCAGCGGCTTACAAACGCGCACTAGAACTTGATCCTGAGCATTCTGATGCCCATGTTAATCTCGGCAGACTGCTTCAGGAAGCCGGAGATTACGACAGCGCTGAGGCCCATTACCATAGCGCCATTGAATCTGACCCTGACAATGTGCTGGCCGCCTTTAATCTTGGCACCCTGCTCGAGGACCTTGGTCGTATCAATGATGCGATTGAGGCCTACAAGCGCGCCGTTTCATTTGCAGATGCCCATTACAACCTTTCCCGGCTATATGAACTTGTTGGCCAACATACAGAAGCCCTGAAACACCTGAAGGCCTACCGTAATCTCCTGGAACCAAACTAGGGCCTTGTCCTGCGCCAATTGGCAATTGTTTTAGTCAACAAAGTTGCGATCAAGTGGCAAAGCACCCTATCATCGCCCCCTGTATCCCATATTAGTAACCAGCATGGAAAATCGCACAGAACCAAGGGTTTCACACCACGTAAAATTTTTCGTACACGTCCATGAGTGTCCAGAAAATCCTGATATCGAGGGTCTGTCCGTCGAGTGTGATGCCATCGATTTTTCAACCCACGGTATGCAATTTACGACCGACACGGCACTGATTCCTGGATCGATTCTGAATGTCACAATTGGTATCGGCCAACCTTTCGCCATGTATCAACTGAAGTGCGAGATACGTTGGGTCAGAGGTGGCGCTGAAGAGTACTTTATGGGGGTTTTGATGCGTGAAGATCCTAAATCAGATTTCGAACGCTGGAAATCCGAGTTTGATTCAATCTTTAACGCCAGCTAGGTCAGCAATAAGGTTGGCAGTAAGCTGGTAAGCCGCTTCCAAATAACTTGTCTTGACCACCCCCGGCCTGTCCTTTTTACTATGTATTTTTTTAATAGTCTGTTCATCAACCGAGTGCAGACTCAAGGTTTCAACCCCTAGTCGCTTAAACACCTTCCAGTCCCCTTCAATGGCTGTCCAGCGTCTAACTTCATAGGGAATGTTAAGTGTTGATGCTAGCTGCTCGGCATTGCAGCGAATTTCCTCTGAAGATTCAGCACCGATAATCAAGGACCGTAGACCTATGGTGTCAAGGTTGATCATGGCAATGAAGTCACTTGCTTCATGGCTTGCGGCAAAGGCCCTGGCCCCATAGAACCCTGTCTCCTCCTCGGCAAAAGCGACAAATTCGATAGTGTGTGCTGGCTGGGTATTTTTGAACCGCTTTTGTAGTTGCGTGAGCAGCATAATGCCACTCCAATTGTCAGCGACACCACGGCCGGCAGAAACCTTGTCGTAATGTGCACCCACCAGTAGCGTTTTTGATGAACGACCTTCGATCCGACAACTTAAGTTGTTAAACCGACTTCGACGAACATCCCCCTCGATCACCTTGTCGCAATTTGCCTGCCATGCAGCCTGAATATAATCGGCTCTTTGCCTATTACCTCGTGGTGCCGCATTGATCCCAGAGAAATCGGGGGTTGGGAACACCACGGGCTTAAGTTCTGAGGAACAGGGATTCGCCTCGCTCATGGCAGTCGCGAAAATCGCCGCCAGACACAGGAGGGTACTAGTGAATGATGGGATTGAAGGTATCAAGGGCTATCCGAACGACTTTTTGACCCAGCAGGACCAGACTACCACTGTGTCTGCTAACACCATCTTCTGAATATTCAAACCGATATTCCCGCCATACCCGCCACTGGCCTCTGGTGTCACGGCTTAAAGAAATGTGATTCTGGTGGACTGTCTGGTCAAGGAGCTGCACATCACACAATTTGCACTCTCGCCTTGCGGTCGCTACAGCGATTTCCTTACATCGCATTGCCGCCAACCAGTACAAACCAGCGGCGGTAACGGCGATAAGAACAAGGACTTCAGACATAAGATCATAGTCGCATAGGCGACTGTCAGGTGCTAGTCATGCTGAAGTCGATTATTGACCATGATTATGTCGTTCAAACCCTTAACAAATCTCAACGAATCGCGTATATTGCGCGGCTCTGGAGGGGTGGCTGAGTGGTCGAAAGCGGCGGTCTTGAAAACCGTTGAGTGTTAAAGCTCCCAGGGTTCGAATCCCTGCCCCTCCGCCACTTATCCATTTGTCTATTTATCCTTCGGTTCACCAGCATCATCTTCTGAAACAGGATGATCATCGTCGGCTGCTTCCACCGGGTCGCCGCCGGTATCTGTATCAACATCGAACTCATCATCATCAATTTCTTCACCTAACCATTCTTCGCCTGTGTGTGCCTCATCGGGCCAGGGTGTAAATGGGAAAGGTCGAATTTCCGAGTTGAAGGTGAGGAACTCAAGCACTTCCTGGATATAAATCGAACCATTCTTAGCAAATTGCAGTAATGGTTCGTTGACCCTGCCAGTGATTAATGCCGAGATAAACTGGTAGATCGCCGTCAAAGCGAGTGCTGCTTCGATAAGATTGTAGGCCACGGCGAAAATTAGCATATGAAGCCCTCTCACCCAGATGCTGCCTTCTACAATATTGTTTCGTGTTGAGTCTTTCATTTCTAACCTCGTCTTGTTTATATCAAGGAACATGATGATGCTTACGCATTCATTGAACCCACGGTATAACTACACCTAACTAAATAGCAATTATGATGCCACGATATATTCCTTTAATTATCAGATAGTTACTGAATTAACTGAAGACGCTGAATGGTGAAATTCACGATTCTGCGGTCAGCATGCCCACCTGGGGTGCAGTCGTCATCAAACAATAAGAAAAAAAGGATTCGTTTTGAGCCAACCCACAGAGGAACAGGCAGCACAGACTGCTTACCAGAAAAAAACATATCGCTATTACGCACTGTTTGTTTTGACCCTGGTTTATATTTTCAATTTTATTGATCGCCAGATTATCGTTATCCTCTCTGAATACATTATTGAGGATCTGGATCTTAGTCTGGCCCAGTACGGTATGTTGTCCGGTATCGCCTTTGCGGCGATCTACTGTTTCTTTGGCATACCCATTGCGCGGATTGCCGATAAGGGGAATCGACGCAATGTAATTGCTGTGTCCCTGGCTATTTGGAGCTTCTTCACTGCCATGTGTGGCTCCGTGCAAAATTTCTGGCAACTATTCGCGGCTAGATTTGGTGTTGGCATTGGTGAAGCTGGTGGCAGTCCCCCTGCACACTCAATGGTTTCTGATATTTTTCCCGTTAATGAACGGGCCACTGCGCTTTCGATCTATTCCCTTGGCGTTTATGGCGGTATTTTGATCGGCTATGTCGGGGGCGCTTATCTCGTACAGTGGTTTGACTGGCGCATCGCCTTTGTCGTGGTTGGTGCGCCGGGCATCCTACTTGCTTTACTGCTTCGATTTACAGTAAAGGAACCTCCTCGCGGTTTCTCTGAGGTGCGACAAGATGTCATTGCTGAAAATTCATTTGTCGATGTACTAAAACTACTCTGGTCGCGTAAAGCCTTCCGCCATCTCTCTTTTGCCTGCGCACTACACGCTTTTGTGACCTATGGCGTTGGTAACTTTATGGTTATCTTCTTAAGCCGCGTTCATGAAATGCCAAACCTGGAAATCGGTAAAGCTTATGGGCTTGTCGCTGGTCTTGGTGGCCTTGCGGGTACATTTGCTGGTGGCTGGTTATCAGACAAGATGTCTGAGAAAACCGGCGATCAGAACTGGTACATCTGGATCCCATTTATCTCAACCCTGGCTGCAGTGCCCTTCGCGATAAACACCTTTTTGATCATGGATAGTGGTATGGCGGCAACCTTATCCTGGGTCATACCGGTGTTTTTTGGCGGTTTTTATCTTGCGCCATGTATTGCTATGACCCACGGCATGGTGGGCCTACGAATGCGGGCGCTCTCTTCCGCGGTACTGTTTTTTATTTTGAACCTGGTGGGACTGGGGCTCGGACCTATCTTGACTGGTTTTGTTGCAGATCTACTAACACCATCATTTGGTACTGATGGGATACGCTACGCGATGACCTTAACCATCATGGTCAATATCTGGTGTGCATTTCACTACTACATGTGTACAAGAACCCTGAAGCAAAGTCTGGCTGATGCGCCTGATTAGGGTTTAATGAATATGTGAGATGCGGTATGTCTTTACCGCACCTCACTATTTGTGTTGGCTTACTTGAAGTCAGCTGAAGAATGTCTTTCTGGCACGCGGGTTTCTTCTGGTCCCCATGAACGGTTTACCCGACGACCCCGCTCAACAGCTGGTCGCGCTTCAATTTCCTTCGCCCAGCGAACCACGTTTTCATAACTCGCAACCTGCAGAAACTCAGCAGCATCATAAATATTATGTAATACCAGTGCGCCGTACCAGGCATAAACAGCCATGTCGGCAATGGTGTAGTCGTCACCGCACAGATACTTTCTATCACTCAGGTTTTTATCTAACACATCTAGTTGACGCTTTACTTCCATGGCATAGCGATCAATCGGGTATTGGTATTTTTCCGGGGCATAGGCGTAAAAATGTCCAAATCCACCACCAAGGTAAGGGGCGCTACCCATCTGCCACATTAACCAGGACAAGCACTCGGCCCTGGTTGATGGGTCTTTTGGATAAAAGGCATCATATTTCTCTGCAAGGTAAATCAAGATCGCACCTGATTCGAAGACCCGTGTAGGTGGCGTTGTGCTTCGATCAAGTAGCGCTGGTATTTTTGAATTAGGATTAATCGCAACAAAGCCACTACCGAACTGATCACCTTCGCCGATGTTAACGATGTAGGCGTCATACTCTGCGTCAGTTTTACCGAGTTCCAACAGCTCTTCGAGCATAATGGTAACTTTTACACCGTTCGGCGTTGCCAGTGAATGCAGTTGCAGCGCATGCTCACCCACAGGTAATTGCTTTTCATGGGTCGCGCCCGCTATGGGCCGATTGATATTGGCAAACTTACCACCGCTTTCTGTATCCCACTGCCAGACTTTAGGTGGTGTGTAGGTCGGATCTGACATATTGCTTCCTTATATTCAAATGGATTGATGCAGCATAGCTTAATACAAAATGAGAATAAGATTCCCTATGATTCTTTGCTAAGTGTTATTCCGTTTTCTTCTGATTCCAAGGGCGGACAAGTATCCGCGCATATTGCATGGTCATTTAGCAGGTCGAACGTTTATTACTAATCGACCTTTCTAAAATCGTAGGGGGCCAGGGTTTCTTGTGCTTTTTTGCGAAACTTATGCCATTGACCGCCACCATAGTAAGCAAGGCTGCCCGGCTCTGCTTCTCCATGACCATTGTAGTAGGAGACACAGTCTCTTAAGGGTGCTGTACTCAGGTCAGCAACTCTGCAATGTTCAGCATATTCTTGTTCCGGCTGCGCTTTAACATCGACGACATTGACCTGCTGCTCTCGCATAGTCGTTAGCATCCAGACAATGTAGTCCGCATGTTCTTCAATGGCATTAGTAAAGTTAAAGCTACCGCCGCCCCCTTGTGGTCCAGAAACTATAAAGAGATTTGGAAACCCATGACTGTGCAAGCCGAGGAAGGTCTTTGTACCCTCGGTTTGCCATTTTTCGTTGAGAGATTTACCGCTGGTGCCAACAATCATATTGAAGGTGGAAGTTGCCATCCACTGGAAGCCAGTTGCATAGATCAGAACATCAACAGGATATTCGACCCCCTCGTGCACCACGCCTTTAGGATTGATTGAACTGACACCTCTTGGGGCTGTATCGACTAGATGGACATGGGGCAAATTAAAGGTTGGTAAATATTCATCGTGGAAGGTGGGCCGTTTACAGCCATAGGGATAATAGGGTTTTAGTGCCTCGGCGGTTTTCGGGTCCTTCACTATCGCATCAACCCGCGCGCGAATCTGCTCCATAATACGGAAGTTTGAATCCAGTTGTTTCTGAACCATTTCTTCGACAGAGAGCTCGCGGCTATGTTGTTTGCGTTCTTTGAAGTCAGCTACCTTGCCAGCTAGATAATCATCGTTAGCTTTCATGGCAGTCCGACCTGCGGAAATTTTCGCAAACCTTGCTCGTCGTGCTTTCGCCCAGCCTGGTTCATTGCGCCAGGTTGCTATCTCTTCAGGCGTGGTTGCCCGCTGGTCCCTGACGTCAATAGATGACGGCGTTCTCTGGAAAACATAGAGGTCTTTAACGATTTTGGCGAGCTCAGGAATCACTTGAACTGCCGTTGCACCGGTACCAATAATGCCGACGGTTTTACCCTTGAGGTCAATATTGTAGTTCCACCTTGAGGTGTGAAAGGCATCACCTTCGAATGTTTCCATGCCTTTTATTCGCGCAAGTTTCGGCGTCGTCAAAATGCCATTAGCCAAAATAACGTAACGCGCTTTCACCGCATCACCGCGATCGGTTGAGACGGTCCATCTCGATGTGGTGTCATTCCATTCGGTTTTCTCAACGGTTGTATGGAACAAACAGCGTTGATAGAAACCGAATTTTTCCGCCATCTTCTGGCAGTACTCCATGATTTCAAAACCTGACGCAAACTTCATCGTTGGGATATAGCCCATCTCTTCTAAGAGCGGCAGATAGCTATAAGCTTCAACATCACAGGCAATACCCGGATAACGATTCCAATACCAGGTACCCCCCACGTCACCACCCTTTTCGCAAAAGCGCACATCCTTGAATCCAGCTTGCTTTAGCTTGTACCAGAGTAAAAGCCCGGCAAAACCAGCCCCGACAACTAGAATTTCACATTCGTCAGTTAACGCCTCTCGCTCAATGGGATCTGCTGAGTAAACATCTTCGAGATATTTACTAAACTCTCCCTCTAATGCCATATAGTCTGCAGCGCCCTGCCTCGCTTCCTTGAAGGCGCGATAGCGGGCCTGCTCTTCTGCATTAAATACAGCGCCTGGTGGTGGCGGCGGTAAGGTCTTTAATGACTCATCATGGAGGGTTGCGTAACCTGAACCTGATATCTTTTCGCTTGCTTTGGCAGCTCGTGTATTAAATATCTTTAAGCCCGTTTCCGGGTCAACCTGAATCGGCATGTCCTTTCCCTCAAACATGAATCTGTGTCGTGACCTGATGAGAATTATTCTGACCCGGTTACTTTAGTACAGTGCTGCTGTGAGCTGCAATTCCGTGAGCTCACTGGTATTTCAATCAACCTGGCTATATTTATCGTCCAATGCCCAGACCCGATCGAAGCCAACCAGACTATTAAGCTCGCTAAAGGTGAAGGTTGAATCTGGCAGCCTGGTAGTATCATGCAATTGCCTATAGCTCGTCCTCAGAGCTTGTGCTGCTGCACTTAGCCCAACCAGCGGATAGATTGCGATATTAAAACCTAGCTGCTGTAACTCATCTGCAGTCATCATTGGGGTTCGTCCACCTTCAACCATATTGGCAACCAGCGGCACCTCAGGATAGGTTTGGGCGATTCTGCGCATTTCTTCCGGCGACTCAGGACTTTCGATAAAAAGCACATCTGCTCCGGCATCAAGAAATGCATCGGCCCGCCTGAAACACTCATCCAGGCCAAGGGAGGTGCGAGCATCTGTGCGGGCTATAATTAAAAATTCAGAAGAAAATCGTGAATCTACAGCCATTTTTATCTTTGCCGCGGCTTCATCGAGACTCACCACCTTGCGGTTTTTCGTGTGCCCGCAGCGTTTCGGGAATTCTTGATCTTCGAACTGGATAGCACTGGCACCTGCCATTTCATAGGCATGGACTGCCGCTTCGACATTAATTAGACCACCAAAGCCAGTATCAGCATCTGCGATGATTGGCGTATCCGTCACACTACAGAGTGTTCTTACCCGGTCTGCCATATGGGTCGCCGTGAGATAGCCGGCATCTGGTTGACCGAGCAAGCTGGCGCTAACTGCATAGCCTGAAAGATAAAGCGCATTGAAACCTGCTTGATCTGCAACTAAAGCACTTAGCCCATCATAGACACCTGGCGCAGTGACAAACCCGCCCTGCTTTAGATACGCCTTTAAGGTTGTGTGTTCGGAATCTGAATCTATTTCGTTAACTTGAGACACCCTGCGACCTACTCCTGGTAAAAAAATTTACGTTACAACTAGCGATCGACCATATTCATCACATCATTGTCTGCCCCATCAGGAGCTGGCACCTCAATGATGCGGTCATCAACGTCATCATATTCTAACCTTAGCGCCCGACTCATAATGGCATGCATCATGTAGGTGCAGGTGACATAAGTGAGTTCCAATATTTCCTCGTCCGACAGTTGCTCCTTAAGCGCCTCAAATATACCGTCAGATACTCTGCCTCGTTGGAGTACCAGTGCATCTGTATAGCCGAGAACCGCCCTCTCAATAACACTAAAGCAATCTGCGACTTGCCAATGGGGGATTGACGTTATTTGAGCCTCAGTTAATCCGACATCTCGACATGACTTACAGTGCTGGGAGAAGACAAACTTTGAACCAACCGTGTATCCAGCCCGGGTCTGCCCTAGCTCACGCAGTTTCGGGTCCAGTTTCCGGTTTTTTGAGCGATAAAAGGCGAAGCCTTCGGTGGTGTGCTTTAGTGCATCAGGCACCAGATTAAAAACCGTCCACCAATTACCAGGTGTACCAGTTGCTGTGCCTGGTTCCTTGATTGGGTCCCTGTCCCCGAAGAGCAAATCGAACAGTGGTTCTGCGTATGGATTTCCTGCTTCACGACCGGCCTGCTTTAACCTTGGCATACTGAATTCCTGGTAGCTGATGTAGTTATCACG
>CBDUKY010000027.1:0-14478 GCA_965367925.1 uncultured Pseudomonadales bacterium
GATCTATGTCAGGATACAATCCAGGAACAAGTGCAGCTAGGCAATGATGATCCGGAGCTGATAAAGGCCAGTGACAATTTGAAAAGAGCAATATCTGCCTTAACAAACGCCATACTTTCACGCCAGGAATCTCTTGCAGATCTAATTGTTGTTCCTCAGGTACGAGAAGTGATTGAACAGGTTGATACAGCGCTTACTCATTTGACCCACCGACTAGAACAAGCTGCAGATCGAAGTGTTGGTCTTGGGCGATGTTATTCTCGTTGCATAAAAGTCACTGATATATTTTCAATGCTGACTGAACCTAACGCAGATTTTGAATTCGCACATTGGCTAGAAAGACGAGAGCGGGGCTTTACAATTCATTTAACACCGATTGATATCGCAAGCTATTTGCAGCCAGTGTTTGATGACAAGAAAAAGCAATGGGCTTTTGTATCGGCAACCCTGTGTATCGGTGAGAAGTTCTCTCATATAAAGCAAGCGTTGGGTCTCGATAATGTGATTGAAGCGCAATTTGCCTCACCTTTTAACTTTCAGAACCAGGTCTGTGGTTATGTACCTATGCACCTGCCAGAGCCAGCATCGAAGAATCACACCGAACAATTGCTTATTGCTGTGCTGCCATTGTTGCGTATGAATCAGGGCAAATCTTTTGTGCTTTTTACTAGCCATCGGGCACTGCAAACTGCAGCTGTGCTGCTAGAGCGGGAATATGATCTGGTTTGTCTGGTCCAGGGTGCATTGCCGAAAAAACAGTTGTTGGAGAAATTTCGTGAAATACCTCGCTGTATATTGCTTGCGACCCAGAGCTTCTGGGAAGGAATAGATGTACGTGGTGCTGGGCTGCGCTTGCTTGTTATTGATAAACTGCCGTTCGCTAGTCCGGATAATCCGCTGGTGGATGCGCAAATTCAGCATATAACAGCAAATGGTGGAAATGCTTTCCGGGACTATTCACTACCTGAAGCAGCAATTACCCTGAAACAAGGATTTGGACGACTTATTCGCGAGGAATCCGATCGTGGTCTATTTGTCCTTGGGGATACGCGAATGATGACCCGCAATTACGGCAAGACCCTACAAAGAAGTTTGCCTGATATGAACTGGTTACCCGATGAAGCTGCGGCACTAAACTTTTTTGAGATGCTACAACAATAAGATGAAACAGCGATGAATATTTTAGCAATCGACACATCGAGTAAGGCTTGCGTGCTGGGTATAAAAACTTCGAGCGGACTTTATGTTGATGAAACCATCGTTGACCGAACGCACAGCAAGGAGATATTGCCCCGGATTATTGCACTGTTGGAGAAGGCGGGTATCAACAAGGGTGAACTCGATCTAATCGTTTATGGTCAGGGACCAGGGTCCTTTACAGGGCTTCGTATTGGCGTGGGTGTTGTCCAGGGTCTAGCCTATGGTTTAGATAAACCTGTGGTGCCTGTGTCGAGCCTTGCTTGCCTCGCCCAGAAAATGTATCGAGAACATGGCGCAATCGCTAGCATGGTGGCGTTAACAGCAAGAAATGAAGAAGTTTATTTTGGTAGCTATGTCATTGAAGTCGGGATCGCTTCCCTACAGGGTCGTGAAGGCGTTTTTGAAGCCAGCGAGATTCCAACCCAGGCCACAGTCGATGGTGAATGGTATGGTGTCGGAAGTGGTTGGCAATTGCAGGGTCAACTAGTTAATGCAGCTGGTGTTAGTGTTGACCATGTATATCCGCTTGAGTATCCCGCCGCTGAAGATCTCATTGATCTTGGTATCCATGGTTACAACCAGGGCAGGGCAATAGATGCGATGTCTGCGTTACCCGAGTATCTGCGAGAACAGGTTGCAACCGTACCGAAATCCGTTAAACCACCTGAATCTGCTTCATAGGCGCTCATGAGTCGCTACCGCCTTGTTTCAACAGAAAATGGATATGCGCTAAAGGACGCGCTTTCCAGACAGTCACCGCTTCAAATTAACTTCTCCTCTGGTCAGCTAGAGCAACGTCGAGTCCGTGGTGGCAAGAAAGAACTGCTGATCAAGGCTGTAAAGGCTAAACCGGGTTTAAACGTATGGGATTGCACCGCTGGTCTTGGCACAGACAGCCTTTTGCTGGCTGATGCTGGTTGTCAGGTGACCATGTTTGAGCGATCACCTGTAATGCATCTACTATTAGCCCAGGCGCTGTCCTGGGCAGCCGAGGATGAAGCACTTGCGCCGATTGCAGCAAGGATGACCCTGAAAAAAGTTGATGCCAGATTGTGGTTAGCGCGCGCACCGGAACCACCAGATGTAATCTATATTGATCCCATGTTTCCGGCCCGGAAAAAATCAGCTCAGGTAAACGGTGCCATGCAAATGCTGCAAGGTTTTATTGGCAAGGACGAGGATGCTTTGAGTTTGCTAGCCATGGCAAAGGCAAGTGGGTGTGCAAGAGTTGTTGTAAAGCGGCCAGTTGTAGATGTGATCGACCTTGGCGCGCCAGACTTTAGTCTGAGTGCGAAGGCGAATCGATTTGATGTGTTTTTGCAGCCGCGTGGATAGCTTGTAAGGCATTATAAGTGACGTCATTATCCAGCAGCTCTGGTAAAAGCGTTGCGATCTTGTCGAATTTTTCTGGGTTAAGTGTCATCTCTGCAGTTGTGTCATCAATACTAGACCACTCAATACAATTTTGTGTCTTTAGTTGACTGAGAAATCGATTGAAGAGAGGTTGCTCAAAGAACTCTGGCGCATTGAGTCCGTATAGCGTCGATAGCTGGTGTGCAATTTTACTCGCAATAGTTGAAAGGTCCGTATCAGTCAAATGCCGATTGGCTTCAATCAGGGCTGTGACAATATAGAAGCGTTCGAGCGTTGGTTCGATAATTTCAGCCAGGTCAGTCAAGCTAGCATATTCATCAGTAGTTGGTGAGGGGGTATGCAAACCTTGTTCAGTCTCTAGAATGATGCCAAGGCTCACCAGCAGTTTCAGGGTTTTATCAATCGCAGTGCTTAATGTATCGCCCCAGAAAAGCATGGTCTCAGCTTCAAGGTAAGGTTGTAGTATCAAGCAGCGCTCGGCAAGCTCATTTGCATGTATGCGCTCGCTACAACGAACTATACGAGCAATCAACGATGCCAGTGCAAAGACATGCAGCGTGTTGTTCTTGTAATAGGTTAACAAGATTGCAGTACTACGCTGGGCATAGAATATTTCATCAAAGCCCTGATTCATCTTGCCTAACTGCGCAACAGATGTGCCGTGTTCAATAATCTCATCAACAGAATCACTGGTAATACTCAACTCATCACTCAATGGAGCATCACGGGCAATTGCCTGTAGCAAGGTGATCTGGCTTGCGAGTCGGCGCCTCGTAATCGTTTGCCTTGGCGTTGATAGAATGGCGGTGGCTAACAAATTTGTTGAGGTCACTGCGACAGCGCTATTAATCCGCCTGGCAAGTGTGCTCGCGAGAATGCTGCAGGCGTTTGTATAGGCAAGCGGGTCAACTTCTTCGGCTCGCCAATCCTGTAGATGTTCATCAAGAAAGGGTGCCAGCTCGAGCGGTTTACCGAAATTTACCGACACTCTGCCAAATGGCTTGGTGAGGCTTTTAAATACCCCGAAGATATCAAATAGTGATTCGTCCTTTTTGGCCTGACCTGCGAGTTCGCCCATATAGGTCGCGGCTTCGATGATTCGTTCATAGCCGAAATAGACAGGTAGAAAAGCAATGGGTTTGGAGGCATCTCGTCTGAAACTATTGACCGTCATATTTAGCATACCCGCCCGCGGCGTCAGGGTTCTGCCAGTCCGGCTTCTGCCACCTTCAATAAAATATTCGACTGAATAGCCGCGGCTGAACATCTGGTGTAAATATTCATCAAATACTGCTCGATAAAGCGCATCGCCTTTAAATGACCGTCGCATAAAGAATGCACCACCGCGTCTTAGTAGTGGCCCCACAATGGGCAAGTTTAGATTTTTGCCAGCCGCAATATGCGGTGGTGTTAAGCCATTGTGGTAGAGCACATAGGACAGCAGCAGGTAATCAATGTGGCTGCGATGGCAGGGGATGTAAACGACTTCATGAGAACGCGCCAGAGATTTAGCAACCTCGACATTGTTAACCTCAATACCGTCATACAGCTTGTTCCAGAGCCAGGTAAGCAGCACATGGAAAAAACGAATCACCCGGTATGACTGATCAGAGGCAATTTCGTTGGCATAGGCAATCGCTTGCTTCTGCTGTTTTTGTGTTGCCTTTGGATCGTCTTTGACCTGCACCTCTGCCTGTACCGCGCTACTCTCCAGGATCGCGTTTATCAAGGTTCGACGGTGGGAGAGATCTGGCCCAATAATGGCCTGCTTTTGATTGGTAAATTGGGTACGTAGTAGCCTGTGTAGCTTGCGGGCTTGTAGACCTGGTTCTGCTTCGCTATCGACAATTTCCTTTAGATCAATGGGCTGACTAAACTGAACCAGAATATGATTGGGATGGATCAGTGCTGCCATTAAGCGCTTAAAGCGACTTGTTGCCGCCCAGTTTTCCGATAACAACAGCTTAAAGAAAGATTTTTCCCGGTCAGGTTGATGACCCCAGAACAGGGAGACAGGCACAATCTTTATCGACTTGTCGAGACTGTTCTGGTGGGTGAGTAAGCGTTGCATGCGTGCGGACTGTTCCCGCAAGGTCTTGCGCCCAAACCAGCCTTCAGGGTGGCCAAGAAAGAAGAAGGAGCGGGATTCTTCAAGTTCACTGATTGGCGCAAGTGGTCTATGTAGTGACTGTTGCCGGCAGGCTCGATCCACCACCAGAAGATCAGCCGTTGAGCGATATGACATCACATAACAAACCAGATCTTCTGGTGCTATGCCGAGATAGTCTGGGTCACAACCAAGAATTGTTGGTCGAATCCAGGAAAAAAGAATGCGCTGGGTTAGATTAAACTGAAACTGCTTGAGCCGGGGGATTAGCCCCGGCGAACTAATGAGATCATCGTTTTCCATCGAACAGTTCGTTCACGGCATCAAGCGGGTCTCTGCCTGAGATTTCAACTTCCCAGACGCCAGAATATTTGCGGCGTGTCTGGGCGATGACGTCTTCCCGATTTGAAAGCACTGTGGCACGTAAGAAAACTAACAGGTTTTGCTTTTCCTGGACCTTTGATTTGCTCTTAAACAGATTTCCAAGGCCGGGAATATCCTTGAGTAGTGGTACGCCGCTATTGGTGTTTGTCAGCTTATCGCGAATTAAACCACCGAGAACCACAACCTCGCCATTGTCTGCCAGTACGGTGGTTTCAATGGTGCGCTTGTTAGTGATCAAGTCAGCGGAACCACTTGTACCGATTGTAATTGAATTGGTCTGGTCGACTTCTGATACTTCTTGCTGAATTTCCAGGCGAATCAGGCTGCCATCATGAATATGAGGTGTCACCTGCAATGTTAGACCAACATCTTCACGCTGAATCGTTGTAAATGGGTTGGTTGTGCCATTTGAGCCGGTGGTTGTTGAACCGGTTCGAAACGGTACATTCTGACCAACAACAATTTTTGCTTCCTCATTGTCCATGGTTGTAATGCTAGGCGTGGACAGGAGGTTAACGTCTGAGTTACTTGCCAGGGCCTGAATGACAAAGGCGAAGCTAACGCCTGTGTCATTGATCTTACCGCCGCCAACGAGTGGGCTAGTACCAAGGTCAGCCGCAGAAGCTGAGCCAGTGGCGATACCTTGTAGGATGCTGGTCAAGATGCCTGCAGGCTGAGTTGTAGCGAGTGGCAGGTTAGAAGAGCCCTGGTCTACAACCGCAAGCTCAGTGCCAAGGGTGCGGGTGAAGTTAGTTGTTACTTCAACAATTGCTGCTTCGATAAGAACCTGAAGTCGTCTGACATCAAGTCTGGCGATAATGTCTTTGAGCTCATTCATAGTGCCTGGGTCAGCACGAATCACGAGGGCATTGAGTGCAGCGTCTGCTTGAATGCTGGATTTAACGTTCTGTCCGGTTTTATTCTCGGCATCTGTTTCAGAGACGATGTTTTTTAGTATGTCAGCGAGTTCTGTTGCGTCAGAATTCGCGAGCCTGACAACTTGAATGGTGCCTGCACGGTTTGCAGGAACATCCAACTTGAGGATCAACTGGGCAACCTTTTCAAGGGTAATGGGTTCGCCTTTCAACACCAGACTATTGGTTCGCTCGCTGGCAACAATAGTGATTCTATTCGGGCCTTTTGCACTCTTGCCGATCAGGTCTGGTGCTAGCTGTTCTAGCAAAGCGACCATGTCTTCAACCCAGGCTTCTTGCAATTCAATGATGCGGGTTGTTGATTCTTCTGCGACGTCAATTCGGTTGACGATTTCTGAGAGGCGGTTAATGTTCTCCGCATGGTCACTGATAATCAAAGCATTAGGCGTATCCAGACCAGCAATGTGTCCATACTGGGGAATAAGGGGTCGAAGGATCTTGACCAGCTCTACTGATGGGGTGTTTTTAACCGGGATCACTCGAGTGACAAGTTCTTCGCTCTGGGCACCCTCAACGAAGTCGAGTGGGTTACCACTCTGCTTGGCCAGTACCTGTTGAACAATTTTGGTGACATTGCCTGAAGGAACCGCAGCGAAACCGTGCACGCGTAAGACGCTCAAGAACAGCTCATAAATGGCATTGCTGTCCATTGAGGTATTAGAAATTACCGTTACATTGCCTTTCACCCGTGGGTCGACAATGAAACTCTTGCCTGTAATGGCAGAAACCTGGGTTGCGAACTCGCGGATGTCAGCATTCTTCATGTTGATCTTCCAGTTGTCCTGACCGAGTACGGTAGGTGAGATCAACAAGAAAACAACGATTAAGCAGCGCGGGATAACTCTCATAAGGTAGGGTCTCATAAGATGGCTTCGGCCATGTAAATCGGGCATGTTACTTGAATTCCTTATAGAACTAAACGTGGGATACCAGAGGGTAAACGTGGTCTAGTTAGTTAATTGTTATATTGTTTATTGAGGAACTTTTGCACTCATTCGGATGATTCGGCCATCTCGCTCTAATTCTAGTGATACGGTCCCGCCACCCAGCACTTCACTCTGGAAGGTGCTATCTGCCGCTGCATCCGCTGCTGGCTTACCATTGACAGTGCGAATCACGTCGCCTTGCCTTAAACCAACCTGACGAAGCATCCCTTCTGGGATTTCGCTACCAATGCGATAGCCAGCACCAGATTCACTTTCGACGGTTTCGAGCCCCAGTTCATCTAATACAGTCTGTGGATCGTCACTCAACCGCTGCTGATAGTCCTCGAGTACCTGCCGAAATTCGTTGCTGTTACTCTGGCTAGTGCCGCGCTCGGCAGCAATTTCTTGTGAACGCCGGGCAATCCGCTCCCTGACCTGTTGCAATCTGGATGTATCGTTAATGCCAGGGTTAATTTGTGTAATTCTTGGCCCTGCACCTGCTTCTGTACCAGTTCGGCTTATGCCCTGGGTTAGCGGTGAATCTGAATACATGAGTTTTTCGGTTCGAGCGCCGCGTTTAATTAACACGTGATCGTCAAATACAGCTTCAAGGGTTGCATTGCCCGGTAGGCGATCACCAATACGATAAAGTTCGCCAGATTTACCGCGCTGGGCAATAATCGCGGTAGAACCAGCAGGGTCTTCTGCCGTGAAGACACCATTTAACTCAAGATTAAGGGTGGTTTTAGGGGCATCAACAGGTTTGTTAATGACCGCTGTCTGAACCTGGCCAAAAATGCCGGTAATTTGTTCAATGTTTAGGGTTTTCCTGGGCTGGATAAGGGCGCCTGGCTGGTTCGGCGCGACTTCAGGCTGATTTGTTTGCTCGATAAAGAATAAAACGCCATTCGCGAGAGACAGACTAATGAGAATCACCAATAGCACCGAGGCCGCTGTTGCCAGTGGCTTGCTATATTGTGCAAATAGATCTGAAACTGTGTTCATGTCATCTCCAATTCTTTAGAACAGCTTCTCTTCAAACTGTATCACAGTGTCATCCAGACTCGAACCAGCTGGCCAGGGTAGTTGGGCAATATCAAACAGACGTGCCTTAACTGCGACAACAACCCAACCATCAGGTTTCAACTGAATATCTACCAAAGTCGCACCAGCATGATGAATATCGAGGCTGATGACCTTATTGTCCATGGAGATGTCTCCTTGTAAGGCGGGTAGGTCAAAAACCCGGGTACCTGCAGCGACAGTCCGGGAAATGATCTTGCCTCCCGGCCAGTATATCTTGCCTTCAGCTTGTTCAAACCAGACCAGATCACTGCTGATCTTGAGAGATTGAACCTCAATGCGGCCAGAGAAGGTGACCCCCTGTGGCTGGCTAACTTGATTGATATAGGCAGCATCCAGATAGCCGGTGAGTAAGGGTACTTCGAGGCTGGTCTGGTCAAGGTTCAGGTGACCGTTAAATTCATGGGCTTCCCCCTGCAAACGTAGGTCGGTGCTGACTTTACCCGTTAGCAGGGTCAGTGGTTCGACTTGCCAGCTGAGTTCACTTTGTGGGAACTGTAAATATTGCAGGTTACCGTGACCATGCCAGGCAGTGCCCTGAACCTGATAGACATTAAGTCCAGGCGTGCGAGCCAGTACATCCTGACTAAAAAAACTCCAAATCGTTGAGGCCGGCGCGAGGATCAGGGTAAAGCCAATAAAGCTGATAATCGCAATGAGGACATAAAGCAGGATGCGTTTCATTATTGGTGCCAGTTAACGATCTGCTCGCCCTTATCGGTAATGCGAATCCAGCCAGCCTCATCTTCACCTTCCCATCCACCCCGGCTGCATCTGACTTCTACCTGGAAATGCTCAAATGCATCTTGTGCGCAGTCCTTGTCAGTTGCCCAGGGCGTCTTATCGGATTTAAACCAGACGGATACAAATCCACCTTTAGCGACCTTCTCAGTTATGGTGCAATCGAAGCGGTGTCCGTCTCTGGTGGTCAGGGTACAGACAGTGGCGTTGCCTCTGGGCGCTGAATTAACGTCTTCGAAAATCGAACCAAGCCATTCGATAATCGCATCGGTTTCGATCCGCTTCAGGTAGATCTCAATATCAGGATAGGTAGGTTCAGACATATCTAATGCACGAGTGTCTGTAAAATCTGTTGATAAATCTTTCTTAGCTGGAATAGCTCTTCGACAGCAACACACTCATTGACCTTGTGGATAGTGGCATTGCGAGGGCCAAGTTCTACTACCTGGGTACCAGAAGGGGCAATAAAACGACCGTCAGAAGTACCGCCGGACGTGGATAGCAAGGTATCGAGCCCTGTGTATTGTTTTACCGCTTGCTGAACCGCAGGAATAAGTTCGCCGCCTTCGGTGAGGAAGGGAACGCCGGACAGGGTCCATTTTAGTTCGAATCTTAGACCATGCTTTTTAAGAATCGCCTCGGTTCTGGTTTCAAGACTTTCCTGACTTGATTCAGTGGAATAGCGGAAATTAAAAACCATCTCCAATTCCCCTGGAATGACATTTGTGACCCCGGTACCAGCGTGAATATTGGAGACTTGCATGGAAGTTGGGGGAAAGTAATCGTTGCCCTCGTCCCAGATTGTCTGGGTCAATTCTGTCAGCGCTGGCGCAAGCCGATGAATTGGGTTTTCCGCATCATCGGGATAGGCTACATGGCCTTGTATACCAAGCACCTTGAGCTGGCCATGGAGTGAGCCACGCCGACCAGTTCTAACGGTATCCGCCAGGGTCTTATCACTGGAGGGTTCACCAATCAGGCACCAGTCCATAAACACATTTCTTGATTGCAGGGTTTCAACCACTCGTCTGGTGCCATGAATGGCATCAGCTTCCTCATCGCTGGTGATCAAAAAAGCAATGGTACCCTGATGCTCTGTGTTTGAAGTTGTCTGCTCCTCAAGGAATGCTTTGGTGGCGACGAGCATTGCTGCCAGAGAACCCTTCATATCTGCTGCCCCTCGACCGATTAACATACCCGCTTCAAGGGTTGGTTCGAATGGGTCTGTTTGCCAGTCTTGCAGTGGGCCAGGGGGCACGACATCGGTATGACCAGCAAACACACAGTAGGGTGCTCCCTCACCATGGGTTGCCCACAGATTGCTGACATCCTCAAACTGTAGATGTTCGACATTGAAGTTAAGTGCTTCCAAGTAGTTTCCAATCACCTTTTGACAATTCGCATCATCAGGGGAAACGGACTTTTCTCGAATCAGGGTTTGAGCGAGGGCTAATATCTCGTCATTGAGGGCTTCAGTCATGAACTAGTTGTGCGCGTGGAGGCTCTCATTGAGTTTGATGGATTTGGTATTGGTACGACATTCAACAACCCCGGTCTGGGAATTGCGGATAAATAGCATGTCATCCAATCCCGCTAACTCACGTGCCTTGGCAACCCGGACGAAATTTCGATTCTCATCATGAACCTGCACAACGGTGCCAGCGGTGATATAGAGGCCAGCCTCAACAGTGCAGCGATCCCCAAGGGGAATGCCAATGCCCGCATTAGCGCCGACCAGACAATCTTTACCGAGGGAATTCACAATCTCGCCGCCACCGGACAAGGTGCCCATGGTGCTAGCACCGCCACCAAGGTCACTACCTGAATCCATAACCACACCCTGGGAAAGTCGGCCCTCGATCATATTCGGTCCCATGGCACCGGCGTTAAAGTTAACAAAACCTTCATGCATCACCGTCGTACCTTCACCGAGATAGGCACCGAGACGCACTCTGGCTGTGTGGGCAATTCGAACCCCACTGGGTACGACGTAGTCAGCCATTTTTGGAAACTTATCAATACTGCTAACGGTTAGTACCTGACCCTCAGCGCGAGCGCTAAGTTGGGCATCCGTCAAATCGTCGAGATCAATAGCGCCAAGATTAGTCCAGGCAACATTGGGTAACTGGGCGAAGATACCATCAAGATTAATTTCATTGGGTTTTGCATACCGATGGGAAAGCAGATGCAGTTTTAGATAGGCTTCGGGTGTCGACGTAATCGGTTCATCTGTTTCAAGCAGACAGGCAACCCGTGGTTTATTTGAATGACGCATCATGCCGAGAATGGCCTGCTGTCGGCTATCGTTCGAAACTGCTGCGAGTTGGCTAATTTTTTCGCTGCTCAAATCAACAGCAGCAGAGCCACCGGTAAAGTTGAGTACCTTTGCTATCTTCCGCACATCTTCTTCAGAGGGATTGAATACAGGGACTGGATAGAAAACTTCCAGCCATTCGCCTTTACTGTTCTTGGTGCCGATACCAAACGCAAGACAATAAAAATTAGAAAATGACATTGATAGAAAACCCAAAGAAAAGAGCCGGCTATTATGAACGTTTTGGCATCAGAAAACAGCCACAGTGTGGCTTAATTGCGCAGCGCAAAAAAGTAGAAAAGCTCCTCTGAGATCATCTCCAGGGCCTTTATAGCGTCTCTACAAAGGCTGCCAGCCTTGTGGCTGCGGTAACACATTCCGGTAGGGTAGCGACGAGTGCCATGCGCACCCGGTTCTCGCCAGGATTTATGCCATCAACCGGTCGTGACAAGAAGCTGCCAGGCAATACCTTGATATTGGCCTGTCGGTAGAGTCGCTGGGTAAATGCCGTATCGCTAATTGGTGTTTCCGGCCACAGATAAAAACTTGCAGGTGGTGCTTGCATTGGCCAGACGGGCCGAAGAATTTCCATGACGGCGGCATATTTTTCCCGGTACAGCACCCGGTTGGCCTCAACATGATTTTCATCATCCCAGGCAGCGGCGCTGATCAGCTGATTGTGCACTGACATGGCTGCGCCGTGATAGGTTCGATAAAGCAGAAACTTTGCCAGAATATCCGGGTCGCCAGCGACAAAACCAGAGCGTAACCCAGGTAGGTTTGATCGCTTCGATAAGCTATTGAATGCTACGCAGTTCTTGAAGTCTTTGTTGCCCATGGCAGCCGATGCTTCCAAAAGCCCACAGGGCGGGTTGGCCTCGTCAGCATAAATCTCTGAGTAGCATTCGTCCGATGCGATAACAAAATCATATTCGAGGGCTAGTCGAATAGCCTTTTTAAGGGTTTCAATGGGGGTCACAACCCCGCTTGGGTTGCCGGGAGAGCAAAGATACAGCAACTTACAATCTAACCAGGTCTCCTCGCTGACCTGATCCAGGTCAGGCAAAAATCCGTTCTCTGCAAGGCAAGGTAGATAGTAGGGTTTGCTACCAGCTAACAATGCTGCGCCCTCATAAATCTGGTAGAAGGGATTAGGCATTAACGTGAGGCCAGGGTTAGCCGGATCAATCACAGCCTGAGCAAAGGCAAATAGCGCTTCTCTTGTGCCACTAACAGGTAATACATGTGCATCAGGATCAAGGCCATCATCACCGAGGTGATAGCGACGCTCAATAAAATTGGCGATGCTAGATCGCAATTCGATTAATCCTTTTGTCGGTGGATAGGTACCGAGGCCGCGGCGAATTAACGCCTTGTCTGTCATCAGATCGATTATAAAATCCGCCGCATCGTGTTTGGGTTCACCAAGGGATAATGCGATAAAGGGCTCGTTTGTCTCGGGTGTGATGTCTGCTAGCAAGGCATTCTGGCGTTCAAAAGGATAGGGGAACAGTTCATCAAGATGTCGGTTCATGCGATTGCTCGTTGCACATGTTGGTCTAGTTCTTCACTCAGGCGTTGCTCAAGGGCTGCTGTATTTTCAACCGGTTTGCCCTTGCCGCTTGAGATATAGAATACGTCTTCTACTCGCTCTCCGAGAGTTGTAATTTTTGCGCTGGAAACATGAATTTCCAGTTCGACAAATACATTGGCAATAATCGATAGTAGTCCTGGCCGATCAGGTGTAACCACTTCAAGGACTGTTAACTGGGAAACCTCATCAAGACTAGTGGTGACTTCTGTTTTGAACGCAAAAGGCTTAAGTAGTCTTGGGGTGCGTTTCACCATTCGCGGCTTGGATTTTTCATCTTCATCCAGATGCTTCTTAATCATATTGCGAATCTGTTCCTGGCGGCTAGCTAATGGGCCGACAGGTTTACCATTTGATTCAAGAACAACGAAAGTATCAAAAGACAAGGTTTCACCGCGGGCTATCCGCGCATCGACAATGTCGAGGCCAAGCATATCGAGTGCCGTCACAGTGGAGGCAAAAATATAGTCGCGACGTTTGGGATAGATAAATATCTGTGTTGCACCTTCATTTTCTCGTTTGCTGGTCATGTCATCGATTAAAATCAGCGGGCCACTATCTATGTCATGCTTACTGATCGCCGCTGTATGCCAGACGATGTCTGCAACAGACTCTCTGACGAAATAGTCTTCATCGACGCTACCCCAGATTTTGATGATCTGCTCGCGACTCAAACCATATTCTTGCAGTCTTTCAATGGCATGGTCCTGGGTTTCAGTAATATATTCTGCTTTGTCGACCTCTTGCTCGAGGCCGTGTCTGAGCATCTTCTTGGTTTCGACATAGAGATGGCTCATCAAGGATGCGCGCCAACTATTCCACAAGGTTGGATTGGTGGCGTTGATGTCAGCGACGGTCAATGCATAGAGGTAATCAAGTCTGACCTGATTCTGTACAAGGCTGGCAAATTCATGGATCACAGCCGGGTCTGATGTGTCCTTACGCTGCGCTGTGCTTGACATGGTCAGATGATTTTCTACTAACCAGCAAACCAGGTTGGTATCCCAGGCGCCAAGGTTGTGACGTTCACAAAATGCTCTTGCGATCTCGATGCCGAGTTCTGAGTGATCACCACCCATGCCTTTGGCGATGTCGTGGTACAAGCCAGCGATAAACAACAGTTCAATTTTTGGCAGTCGAGGATAAATATGAGCGGCCACTGGGAAGCGTTGTTCCTGGTTGCGGTAACGAAACTTGCGCATATTCCGCACGACCTGCAGGGTGTGTGCATCAACCGTGTAGATATGGAACAGATCAAATTGCATCTGGCCAATGATACGGCCGAACTCTGGTAGATAAGCGCCAAGGATGCCGTAGCGTTCCATTCGCTTTAGCTGAGACGAGAGACGTTCTGAGGTCCGCAGCATTTCGATAAACATGGCAGTGGCGACAGGGCTTTGACGAAACTCATCATTGATCAGATGCAAATGTTGTCGAATCAACCGTATGGTGCCAGCGCGAGTACCTTCGATAGAAAGGTTAGTGCCGATATGTAGAAAGATTTCGATTAACGCAGGCGGATACTTTTCGAAAACGTCATCGCTTGTGACTTCGATATAGTTATTGCGAATCTGGAACCTGTCATTGATTGGTTCAATGGTTGTCTTTGCTCTGGACTTAATAATGTCTTCTTCAAAGTGCTGCAATAGCAATTCGCTTGTGGTGCTAACCATCATGGCTGTGCGGTAGTAGCCTTGCATAAACTGCTCAACGGCAAGCTGATCACCGTCTTTAAAGCCGAGCTTGTCTGCGAGAATGCGTTGGTTTTCAAATAACAGACGATCGTCGTCACGGCCGCAAATCAGGTGCAAACCATAACGAAT
>CBDUKY010000028.1:0-14448 GCA_965367925.1 uncultured Pseudomonadales bacterium
AGAGCAGATTTGGCTTGATAAGCTTAGTCCCTGGGGTGAGCGAGGCTATAACAAGGCCCCGGTCGTCGACCTTTAACCCCGCCTTGATGATGGCCTTGATCGGGTTGGCACAACTAATTCGATCAGGTCTGCAATGAGTTCGTCGAGTTCTGCTTCTGTTAGATTCTCATATTCAGGGTTTTGAGTAAGCAGGGAGCCTAGCCCATAGGGTACTGAATTTGTGTAGAGGGTCAGCAGGTGCAGTGGCACGTCTTTGTGCCGACCTTCTTCCTGGGTTGCTGCAACCGCATCAGTAATGGTTTGCCGGAATGGTGCCATTGCGAGCTCTAGTTCATCAGCCTGGTGTCGATTTACATCCGGATGCGTAATAGCAATAAATTCTGCCTGATGCGTAATTGCCCAGCGTAGGAATCCACGTCCCATGGCGTTTAGCTTGTCATGTGCCGAACCATCTTCTACTGCCCTGGCAGCATCTAAGGTCGCCTCGGTAATTTTACGCCAGCCGTCCGCCGCTAGTGCTACCAGGAGATCTGCCTTGGTCTTAAAGTGCCTATTGGGTGCACCATGGGAGACAGATAGATCCCTCGCGATAGCCCTTAAGGTGAGTTTCTCAATACCTTGTTCGCTGATTATTTCTGCGGATCGCTGCAATATCGCACTGCGCAGATCGCCGTGATGATAAGTGTTTGCTGGTTTTTCGCTTTTTCTCATCCTGCCCATCGCCATCTTAATTAGAATACAACCAATGTAGACAATGACTACATTGGTTGCTAGCATATGCTGTCATTGAATACTGATGGCCACAAGCCATCATCGCAAATTTACGCGAGAGAGCATGACATGAAATTCATTAGCTGGATATTTTCACCTGCCTTTTTTGGTGTCGCCTTTCTGGGGCCACTGTTAGGACAGAGCATGGTTGCAGTGGGCTTGATGCCAAACGACTACCTGACAATGGGACTCGGCTTATTGCTTGGTGCCGCATGGGGTTTGATGGCACAACTAAGAGGGAGTTGGATATGGATAAGACCCTGAATATAGAGAATATCGATTGGTCAGCAGTCAGTGACCAGGAACTAGATGGACTAGAGCGTCAGATCGCCGCGAGGTTTATGCATATTGTGCCCTGGGGTGTCGTGGTCTGGGCTTTTACAAATTTGCTCGTATGGCTATCACTCTGGCCCTTGACGCTAATGGGTATAATACCTCTGTGGCTTGCCTTTCCCATTGCGACCCTGAATGTGATGCTATCCTATTTACCGTCTCATGAAGCGCAACACAGCATAATCGGTAGAGAGGGCTCGTCGTTACGCTGGCTTAACGAGCTTGTTGGGCATCTATCAACCATTCCGATGGTGTCACCATACAGGGTTTTGAAGGCCACGCATTTTGAGCATCATAAGCATTGTAATGATCCAGGCTTAGACCCTGACTATAGCGTGCATGCCAGTTCAAATTGGGATTTCTGGAAAAAGACACTCATGGCTCTGCAACCGGCCGGTGAAGAAAGTGCCTATGCCGACACCCTGGTACGAATAGGCAAAGCGCATCTGATGATTGACGCGCTGGTGTTTCGATTGGTCTATCTGTCTGTGCTTATTGCCTGTGCCTGGAGCGGCTATGCAATTGAAGCAGCATTGATCTGGTGGATCCCGAACCTGATTGGTCACGCCTATATTCGCTACTATTTAAGCTTTGCACCCCACCACCCAGGGGAGAAAACAGGTCGATATAAAGACACACGTGCGTTCAAGAGTTACATGGGTAATATCCTCAGTGCTGGAATGCAGTATCATATTGTCCACCATCTGTATCCACGCATTCCGCTCAGCTTAACACCAGCAGCATACCGTGCGCTTAAGCCTATTCTGCAGCGAAAAGATTGTGAGCTAGGCGGCCTGTAGATCCCGGCAAAACGATCCTGTTAGCGACCGGTAATTATTAGATGGCCAGAGCAATTGGAGGCTGTATATGAGTAAGTTATTTGGTCCGGTTCGTCAAAATGGTTATGTCGTTAAGGACATCGAATCAGCGATGGACTACTGGGTTAAAGTGTTAGGTATCGGGCCCTGGTATTACATCAAGGAAGTGAAGACAGACTACTTCAGACATCGTGGTGTCGATTCCAATGTGGAAATGAGTATTGCGCTGGCTAATTCTGGTGACTTGCAAATTGAACTTATACAACAGCGCAATGATGCACCTTCAATGTATAAGGAATTCCTTGATGCTGGTCATGAGGGTTTGCAGCATGTAGCCTTCTGGACGAAAGACTTTCAAACACTCTATGACAAGGCCATAACCTCAGGTTATCAGGTAGGCCATGAAGGTCAGATTGGTGGCGAAAAGGGCCGGTTTTGCTACTTTGATAGCAGCGCACATCCAGGGTCTATTATTGAAATATCTGACATCAGTGGGACCAAGGGGCAGTTCTTCGACAAGATTCGTGGTGTCGCCAAGAGCTGGGATGGTTCAAGACCCATCAGACCGATGAATTAGTCGGTGCCAGATTATTGTGAGATAAATCCAGCTGGGTTTGGCAACATATGTTGAAAGGCCCCAGCATCTCTTGACGCGGCATAGCTGTTAACGATCGGTGCGATCTCTGCGGGCGCTGCACCATGCAAGATGACACCGTCACACCCCAGGGCAAACTGACCTCTCACTTTCTCGACGCATTCTGCGGGCGAGCCAGTTGCAGCGCTTGATAGCCATTCATCGGGAATCAGGGTTGCAACATGTTCTAGTTCTTGCGTGGTTGCCAGACCATCCAATGCGCCCTTGAAGCCACTTACAAATTTATCCTCGCGAAACCGTTTTAGTACCGCGGGATCCCAGTCATTGGTTTTCACCATAAGATCGCCATAGGCTTGCAGGTAAGTGGATAAACGCCCGACAAGTTTTTTTAGACGCACGGGTTCCGGCAGGTGGTCACCGATGGTGGCAAAACATGACCAGACTTTTACGCTGTCCGGGTCTCGACCAGCTTCTTCTGCGGCGCGTTTGACCGTTTTCACGCAACGTTCTGTTGTCTCATCCGTGAAGAAGGTATGAAGCACAACCGCATCAAAGACCCGGCCACCAAGCGCCAGTGAATTGGGTCCAAAGGCAGTAAATGTCATGGGAATATGTTCGTTATATTCAGGCCCCATGGAAAGGTAGGGATACTTTCCCGCTGGGCCATCGTGATTGATTACTGCTTCACCTTTCCAGATTCTTCTCATCAGGCCAACAAAGTCTTCGATCTGTGCAGTTTTTATCCGTGGTAAGCCATAGGCATCAAACATAGGCGCAATACCTCGACCAAGACCTAGTGAAAATCGTCCACCGGTCATTTTATGCATGGTCATGGCATAGGCAGCAGTGACCATTGGGTGACGGGTATTGTGATTAGTTGCAGCCGTCGCAATGCCCATCCGTTCTGAAACTGCACCGGCAGCGCCAGAGAGGGTGGCGGCTTCCTTGATGTTAAAGCGCTCTGAAATAAACATTGAACCGAGGCCAAGCGCTTCGCCTTCTCTTACTTCATCAATCAAATCACGAGGTGACCTGGGTGCACCAGCGAGAGTGTAAAAGGCCAGTTCGTTCATTTGTGGATTTGCTTGCGTGCTCATGTGGATTCCTCAAATTCTGGGGACTTATATTGCCAGATACCGGTCATGAAAATGCCAAACAGGAAGATACCAAGTGACACGGCAATGGCAGGTAATAAGGCATTTAAGGTACCGAAAATCTCAATGATGTTACCAAGCACAATCGCGCCTATAGGTGCGCTACCCATCATACCGAGCGTAAAGACCGACATGATGCGCCCCCGGTAGGCCACAGGTGCTGATTCCTGGACGATAGTTCGCGCCATGGTTGTCGTGAACCCCATATTGATACCCCAGCCAATCGTAGCGACGATCAGTAGCCACCAGTCTGGTTCTATCCAGAGCAAGAAAATAACAATCATGCGTGTTAACTGCATGAGTAGGAATAATCTGCCTGGTCGCACAAATGGCATAAAGCGATACATGGTCAGGTTAGACAAGGTAGCCCCGGCAAAAAATAGCGCCATCATGGCACCGAGCAACATGGCGTCACCTTCATAGACTCTTTTCACAATAAAGGGGAAAACCGTCATAAAGGCGCCAGCATTGAAAATGCTGGATACAAAATTTGTTCCTAGCACATGGTAGATCACCTTGTGCTCATAGATTGCTTTCAACCCTGAGGTAATGGTCTGAATTGAGGATTCTGTATTTTGCACCGGATTTACAGGTGCGCTTTTAATTTTTCTCACGGCCAGAGCGCCGAGCGCAAAACAGATAGCCTGAACAATTAACACGGTACTAAGACCAATGGTGTCCATCTGTCCTGCAAGCAGTAGCCCGGTAATTTGAACGATAAATCCAACCGCTGTTGCGGCGGAGACGGCCTGTTGGATTTGCTTGCCAGCAACACGATTTAATATGGCTTGTTGGGCTGGCTGGGAAAAGGATGTCAAAACACTCATCCCTAAACCCCAGAGTGCAACTGACCAGACTGCGAGACCAAATGATTGATCTACCAATATCAAAAATATTGGAAGTGCAGGGGCAAACATATAGGCGCGGACCAGAAGGATCTTGGGGTCTGCCCGATCAGCGCTTGCGCCGCCCCATAGCATGAGAAAGATCCCAGGCACACCCATCATTGCTTGCAGCAATCCGACATCGTTAGCGGCAAGTTGAAGCACACCAACCAGCAGCCAACTAATAAGCAACTGGTGCATGGCGAATGCCATGCCAGAGAAGGCTGTTGAATTGATATAGGACCGAAAGCCCGCGCTAGCCCAGATGCCCTGATTGGTATTGTTAGTTATTGGTTCCAAACTATCTGCTAATCGGGAAAGTTGTCTCGATCATATCGCTATTTTGATTTCGGTTGCTAACAAAATGTCTTAGTTAGTGGGTGAATCAGCTGCTTTACCCAGGGCGTAGTGCAATACCAGATAGCCGATAATGCCAGAAAGCAACGAACCGATAATGATACCGAGCCGCTCATCAACCAGTAAATTAACCCCTGTTTCCTCAAAAGCCAGGCCACCGATAAACAGACTCATGGTAAAGCCGATGCCACACAAGGCACTGATTCCGTAGAGTCTAGACCATCCCATGCCCGCAGGTAGGTCAGCGATTTTAAGTTTCACTGCCAGCCAACAAACGGAGAAAATACCGAGTTGCTTACCTACCAGTAATCCAAGTGCGATCCCCAGCGGTACAGGATGAATTACCTGGCTCACGCTAATATTCAAGACATTGATACCTGCATTAGCGAAGGCAAAAACAGGCAGTATAAAGAAGGCTACCACTGTGTGGAGGTCGTGCTCCATATGTTCAAGGGGAGAATAGCTCTTATCATCCCTGGCATGCATAGGTATAAACATCGCCAGTATCACCCCGGTTAAGGTGGCATGAACACCAGATTTCAACATGGATACCCACATGATAACGCCTACCAGGACGTAAAAGCTTTTCGAGGAGACATGTAACCTGTTCATAATAAAAAGCACCACCATGCAGGCAGCGCTAACGAGCAGGGCGGTAAGGGATATTTGTGCTGTGTAGAACAAGGCAATGATGACGATGGCGCCAATGTCATCGAATATGGCAAGTGAGGTAAGAAATATTTTCAGAGAAGTGGGTACTCTGGAGCCAAGTAGCGATAAAACGCCAAGTGCGAAGGCAATGTCAGTCGCGGCCGGAATCGCCCAGCCCTGGATTGCAATGGGATCATCAAAATTCAGGTAGATGTAGATGCCAGCAGGTACAGCCATGCCACCAATCGCGCCGACCGCTGGTAACATTGCCGTTCTCACAGAGGAGAGTTCACCGACGAGCACTTCCCGCTTTAACTCAAGCCCCACCAGCAGGAAAAAAACTGCCATCAACCCATCATTGATCCAGAGTAAGAGAGGTTTGGCGATGTGTAATGCACCAATCCGAATCTCAACGGGTGTATCCAATAGCATGTCATAAATATGGGCGAGGGGGCTGTTGGCAAAAATAATCGCAATGACTGCAGCACCCATCAGGATGATCCCACTTGATGATTCCAGCTTCATAAAGCCTTGTACAAATGAGTTTACGGTGCCTACCCCTTCTTCAATAATTTCGAGACTCTGTTCCAGCTTTTCCTTCATCGGTTCCTATAGATTGAGTTAATAACAGAGGTTGCAGAATAACGTAATTTTATTCTCGATGAGTGATTGCATTGATCATTTTTGTCCGGACCGACAGAATGGCAAGGTTGAGACAAAGGATGGTAGACATGGTAACGGGGCTATTAGGGATTAACGGCTTTGGATTTCTCGGTTTCGGCCTGTTTTGCTTGTTCGTGCCTGGGTTTCCAGCAGAGCTTGTTGGGTTCGGGCTGTCCGGGGCAGATGCGACAATTGAGATCAGAGCCCAGTATGGCGGCTTGTTCACCATTATTGGTGTATTTGGATTACTAGGCTTGCAGATGCCCGCCTACCGGGCTTCAAGTGTCCTATTGCTGATGCTCGTGTACTGCGGTCTTGGTACAGGTCGGTTTGTTGGCCTGGCGTTGGATACGGCCGACACAGGGCCTACCCAATACACCTATTATGCCGCTGCATTTGAGTTGTTGATGAGTTTGCTGCTTGCCTATCTAGTGTTCACTGGACGTCACCAGCCAGCGCCGGCAACGAGCAATAATAGTCCGGATGACGTCCCCCTGTTTGGGGGGTAGGGCGTTCCAATGCTGCTGTTTGTGATACGCTACGGCAAATTTGTCGAGGCCTTGGTTTGCCGACTCAACCCGCTAGTCTAGTCGCCTGTCATGAGTGTGATGCTGTGTTCGAACGGCATGATATTCCTGTTGGTGCGAGAGCGGATTGCACCCGTTGTGGCTCGGAACTTTATCGGCATATTCCAAAGTCTTTAGATCGCAGTCTTGCCCGTTATCTTGCGACGTTAATTTGCATGGGGATTGCGAATTTTTACCCCTTCCTGACCATGCAAACAGCAGGCATCAAGGAAACCAATCTAGTCTATTCCGGTGGTTTCGCACTATATCAGTTCGGTATGGCAGAAATTGGCCTGGTGGTTTTCCTGACCAGCATCGTATTTCCTTTCTGCTGTGTGATTGGCATGTTGTATCTACTGATCGCCTTGCGATTCGGGAATTTGCCGCCACAACATGGTCGTGTTTATCGCTGGGTTAAGGCACTGGAACCCTGGAGCCTGTTGAGTGTGTTTATGCTCGGCACCCTGATATCAATCGTCAAGTTACAAAGCCTTGCCAATGTTGTCCCAGGCCTTGGTATGTGGGGCTTTGTCGCCATGCTAATTTTTTATTCCGCTGCCAGAGCAAATTTTGACCCGGAGGTATTCTGGGCAAGATCAAAAGTCCCGCAGGCAACCACAGCTGACATAGCTGTCGGGGCAGATATTATTAGTTGCCACAGCTGTGGTCTTATTCGCCCGCTTGCTGACGATATCCACCACTGTGAACGCTGTGGCGGTGAAGTTCACCATCGTATTGTTGAAAGTATGGAGCGAACCTGGGCATTGCTCATTTCTGCAGCAATTATGTTGGTGCCGGCAAATCTATATCCTGTAATGACCGTAAAAAAGTTAGGCCAGGGAGCACCAGATACGATTTTAAGCGGTGTGATTAAGCTAATTGAAGCAGGTATGTATGGGCTGGCCTTTATTGTCCTGTTTGCCAGCATTGTTGTACCACTATTGAAGCTAACGGTGCTTGGATATCTGTTATATTCTGCTGGTAACGAATCGACCTGGCGGCCGAGAGATAGAACGCTGCTCTATCGAATCACCGAAATGGTAGGTGCCTGGTCGATGGTCGATGTTTTTCTGGTCGGCTTGCTCTCTGGACTTGTTAGTCTTGGACTGCTGGCAACCATAGAACCAGGGATTGGTGCATCATTTTTTGCCGGTGCTGTTATCCTGACAATGCTGGCGGCACACAGTTTTGACCCACGTTTAATCTGGGATGGTGTGAAAAAAAGTGAAGCTGAAATACATAACAATAATAATAAGTTTCGGACGACATAGTGAGTGAACACGGAAGACCCCAGGTAAGCCAACGGGCTGGATTGTCGATCGTCTGGCTAATACCACTAGTCACCGCAATCGTGGGTGGTTGGTTGATTGTTCGGACCCTGGTTGATCAAGCGCCAACAGCGACTTTAAGTTTTATGACCGCGGAAGGTATTGAGGCGGGTAAAACACCTATCAAGTATAAAAGCGTCGAGATTGGATTGGTTGATGAAATTCAATTTGCCGACGATTTCGAACACGTCATTCTTACCGTCACCTTTAAAAAGGGCATGGAACAATTTCTGCGCCGAAATACACGCTTCTGGGTTGTCCGGCCCCAGTTTAGTTTACGTGGCGTCTCTGGTCTTGGCACCTTGTTGTCAGGTTCGTATATTGAAATTGATCCAGGTCCAGGTGCACCCCAGAACCATTTTGTTGGGCTGGAAGAAATTCCCCTCATTACCCGGGATGATGCCGGTACCCAGATTACCCTGGTTACAGATAATCTTGGTTCTCTGGCAGCAGGGTCACCAATCTATTATCAAGGTTTGCTAGCCGGTGAAGTGCTCGGTCACGAACTCGGTAGTGATGCTGAGAGTATCTATATTCACGCATTTGTTAGAGATCCATTTAATCAACTCGTGCGAGGCAATAGCCGCTTTTGGAATGTCAGCGGGTTAGATGTTTCCCTCGGTGCTGATGGCGTGGAAATTAACACCGCCTCTTTACAAGCCTTGATGTTCGGAGGTATTTCATTTGAAACCCCAGATGCATTAGAGGCCGTAAGTGCCGATGTCGAGAATCTGATTTTTACCCTCTATCCCAATCATGATGTGATCGAAGAACAGGCTTTCACCCGTAAGTTGCAATTTGTCATGTACTTTAATGGTTCCGTACGTGGTCTGAGTCCCGGTGCGCCCCTTGAGTTCAAAGGTATTCAAATCGGCAGTGTGTTAGATGTGCGACTTGAATTTAATACCGAGGAAACCAGTTTTCGAATTCCTGTGCTAGTTGAGATAGAACCTGATCGGATTGTTGATCGCAGTACTGATGCGGGTACCATGAGTTCAAGAGAAATGCTCCAGACGCTGGTCGATCGTGGTCTACGTGCAAGACTTGCGACAGGTAGCTTATTGACCGGGCAACTGTTTGTTGAATTGAATATGTATCCGGATACACCTGCAGTGTATGTAGGTGACAACACTACCTTACACCCTGAACTGCCGACAATCCCGGGCGCTTTTGAGGCCATGACGGAATCTATTCAGACCTTTATGGCCAAGCTAGAGACGGTCGACGTTGAAGAGATGGGTAACGATATTATTGGCATCCTCAACGGCACCAATGAATTGCTTAACAAGGGTGAGAATGAGGCCACGGTGACCGACCTGCAGGCGTCGATGCGGTCTCTAAAGAATATTTTGCAGAATGTTGAGTCTGCCGGTATTGATGAGACCATACAGTCAGCGAATCAGGTGCTAGGCAACGTTGATGACACCTTAAAGTTACTTGATCAGGTGCTGACACCAAATTCCCCTCTGCAGTACAACATTATCCAGGTAACTGGCGAACTAGAAGAAACCGCAAAGGCCTTACGATCGCTCGTAGAAATGCTGCAGCGACAACCCCAGGCAGTAATCTTTGGTCGGGGTGGCAAACCAAAAGGAGACAAGGATGAATAGCCGAACGGTACTTCTCGGATTATTCCTTTTGCTGACTGGCTGCGGTAGTGCGACGCCGATTAACTACTATGTTATTGATCCCGTTGATTCTGAGCGGCTAGCCACATTTGACAATCAGAGTGTGCAGATTATTGATCTGAAAATCCCACAATATTTAGAACGTTTTCAAATCGCGACCCGTGCTGGTCGAAATCAACTGACCTTTTCTGACAATCATCAGTGGGGTGAAAACTTACGGAAGAATTTACTCCGAACCCTGGCACGTAACTTGTCTCGCTTACTCGGAACCGAGGATGTCGGTACACCACTTAGTCGATCACTGGCAAAGGCAAACTACGCACTACAGGTCAACATCGAACAGTTTGATTTGCAGTCTAACGGCCAATTGATTCTTGCAGCTCGTTATCAGATCAGTGGTGCTGACGGTGAGGTACTAGCAACCAGAGGCTTTGAGTCCGCCGCTGAAAATGTTGACGAGGACGACTACAGGGAAATTGTTGAGGTTATGCAGCAACTGTTTGGTGAGTTGAGTCGCGATATTGCTGATGCCCTGGCTGCAATGGAAAAGTCAGCATGATAAGAGCACGCTTCGCAATGTTGACGCTTGGCCTTTTTTTTATGCCACAGGCGTCCCTTGCTAACGGGTTTCTTAATGCCAATGGTCATGCGCTTATGCAGGCCGTGTATGAACGTCATAAGCAGTACCCTTATGTTTATGAAGAACAGTCTATGGTGCTAATAGATCGCAACGGTAATCGAGAAACTCGAAAGGTGAAACGTTATTCCAGAGTAGAGACCAACTTACTGTCGAGGATTCTGCTGTTGTTTGAGTCTCCAAAAGAAGTAAAAGGCGTTGCGGTTTTGGCAGAAAGGTCGCCTGGTGGCGAGGTAAAGCAGCAGATTTATTTGCCATCGCTGGGGCAGGGGATGATTGAAAATTCGGGAGAGATAGGAGATGCGAATTTTCTAGGTACGGACTTTTCCGTTGAGAATCTGACTGGTGAAGTGCTGGAAGACTACGATTTGCGTCGCCAGCGAGATATCCAAATTGATGAAACCCTGTATTACATCGTTGATGTTTTCCCCAACAAATTGGCTAAGGGAAACCCCTTAAGAAGACACTATATCTGCCAGGATAACCTCTTTATTACCCGAACTGATTATTTTGATGATCTTGGCCGTCTACGTAAACGCCAAAGTCATCATGATTTAACGCCGGTGCTTGGTGATATGTGGCAAGCCAATATGTTGCTGATGGAGAATATGCAAGAAGATCACCAGACCCTCATCAAGGTGGATCGCAGGGTTTACTCGGCAGACTATGTGCCAGCCGAGGTATTTACGCCTGAATGGCTCTATCAATTTAATCAAAAATTAGACGCTGTGGATCAGACGCCGGATGAAGCCGCAGAAGCAGAGCTGCTAGGAGAGTCCGCCTCATGATGGCTTCACTGTATTTGTTGGGTGCCCGTTATCGGTCGATTGTGGTTGTGCTTATCGGCTTGATCACATTAGTGGCTAGCTTTGGCCTCTCAAGACTCCAAATAGACACTAGCTTCGATAGCCTTATTCCTGATGATGATCCCAGTCGACCCGTTTATCAGCGGGTAATGGGTGAGTTTGGCTCAGACAATAAAACCATCTTGTATGTGGAAGATGAAAATCTCTGGTCTACAGAAAAACTCACCGCCCTCGAGATATTACAAACACGGTTAAAACGCATCGAGCATATTACCCGTGTTGATAGTCTATTTAGCTTACGTTCTATTCGTGGTCATACAGTAGATGGTAAGACTTCTGTTAAAGCAGAGGCTGTACTTGAACGAGTACCACAAAGTCAGGAAGAGGTTGACGCTGCGAAGCAGCGGGCACTGGGTAATCCGCTCTATGTTGGCAATCTATTTTCCGAAAATGGCAGAGTCACTGCGATTATTCTGACGGTTGAGGACAATGAGGATAAGGAAGATTTTGAAGATGCGGTATATGCAGATGTTGAAGCAAGTATCGAAGCCCACAAGGGAGATTTTGAACAACTGTTTCAGGTAGGCCCGCCTCGCGTCAATGCAGAGCTAGAAAAGAGTCTGGTACAGGACTTTAGCCTGCTTGGACCTCTCTCAGCTTTTGTCCTTATTGCATCGATACTGGTGTTTATGCGCAGCCCACTGGCGGCAATTGTGCCAGTGGTAACGTCGCTCCTGACGATCATCTGGACATTTGGTTTGCTGGGTTGGACAGGTGTACCACTGAATATACTAAGCGCAATGATTCCGTCACTTATCATTGTGATTGGGTCAACAGAAGATACCCACATCATGGCTGCCTTCTTTAGAGGCCTTGCTAATGAAGAGCATGCTTCAATGCTGACAGCAGATGCGGACCCGCGTCACAAGGCAATTGCCTATATGGCGATTCATACTGGGTTGCCGCTAATCTTGACAGTACTAACAACTGCACTTGGTTTTGCTGCTAATCTGTTTAGCTCGATTGGACTAATTCAAGATTTCGCGATTGCCTCTACCTTTGCCATCATTGCTAATGGTGTGATCACTGTATTGGTCGTACCCTTCCTGTTGGCGCAATTTGGCCCTGAGATGATTAATGACAAGGACGAGGCTTACACAAACAATCTACCGAATAAAATTATTGAAACGTTCAGAATCTCTCAAGATAAGTTTCCAATCTACACCCTGGCACTGACCGGTTTGTTGTGTGCGTTTTTCACCTATCAGGCATCGCATCTGTACGTAACAAATGATCCCATGTCTTACTTTCCGGAAGACCGTCCGCTGGTTAAACAAACCCAGCAGATCCACAAGGAACTGGCCGGTATCAAGGTATTCTTTATTTCCCTTGAAGCAGCAGAAGATAAAGCCTTTTTAGAACCGGGCAACTTGCAGCGGATTGAAAAAATTCAGGAATTTATGGCAAAGCAGGCCGTGTTTGATTCGACGATTTCTCTTGCTGATCACCTGAAATACGTGAACCGGGAAATTCAGGGTGAATTTGCTCAACTTAATTTACCCAAGTCACGTCAGATGGTGGCGCAGTACCTACTGTTCTTTCATCGCTCTGAGCTAGAAAGCTATGTTAGTCATGATTACCGTCGAGCGAACATTGTTGTGCGCCACAATATCAATGATTCCCATACGCTTAATAAGTATGTTGAGGAATTGCGTTCAGCTGTTTATCAAATTGCTGGTCCAGACTTTGAGGCACACATCATTGGTGAAAACCTTATGGTGAACCAGGCAGCAGAAGACTTGATGGTGTCCCAGATAAAAGCACTGGGGTTGTTGCTGGCGCTTATCTTTATTCTGATGTCGATTATGTTTACCTCCTTCAAGGGAGGGGCAATCGCCATGATTCCGTCAATGATTCCCATTATGTTGATGTTTGGTTTGATGGGCTTCCTGGAGATTCCATTGAATCCTGGCACAGCGATGGTTGCAGTGATTGCGGTGGGGATCGCAATTGACGGCACGATTCATTTGTTAGCTCGATATAATGAGTTATGTCGCGCTACCTCCGATTACAAGGCAGCAGTCAATCAAGCGGTGAAGGAAGTCGCGACACCGCTAATTGTCTCCAGTCTTGCCTTGTCTTTTGGTTTTGGTATTTTGCTTTTCTCAAACTTCACTGTGGTGGCGCAGTTTGGTGCCCTGGCGGCTGCGACCATGCTAATTTCGATTTTTGCCAATCTACTCATTACACCCATTATCATGGCAAGAATTCGTCTTGTCGGTCTGTATCAAATTATCTCAATGAATGTGGATGAGGCGGTACTGGATCAAAGTCCATTGTTTAAGGATATGTCGAACTATCAGCGTCGCAAGGCGATCTTGATCTCTGAACTTCATGAATTTCTACCAGGTGAGCGTCTGGTCGAGCAGGGTACCTCAGGCAGAAGTATGTTTATGATCCTCGCCGGTGAAGCCAATGTAATCCGTCGTGATGGTGATCAAGAAAGGATCCTTGCTCACCTGAATCCAGGTCAGATTATTGGTGAGGTAGGTTATATTCGCGCCATCGAAAGAACGGCAGATGTCACAGCAACCACGGTGGTTTCAGCATTACGATTCGACTATGAGCGGATGCAGAAAGACTTGAAGTTCTTCCCCAATATTGTTGCCCAGCTCAACTTTAATATCAGTGCGATTCTTGGTGGCCGACTAGCGGAAGTGCTTGCGGAAAAGAACTAACCCCTGGCTTTGCCAAAGGCAGTAACCGCGAGTAGATAGACAGCAATAAAGGTAAACACCATACCAGCACCACCACCGAGAAAGGCGAGGGCACCAGCAATATCACCTTCGCCGTAAGGTGTTGCACCAACGGATAGACCTCGATTAGACGCAAAGTTACCTGCCCAGTAAAACAAGGTGTTAGCCCAGCCGGTAATAATCATGCCCCAGCCAATCCAAAATGCGCGTTTTCCAACGACCTCAAGTTTGCTCATTAACAGAGCAACACCGCCAATCATCACGCCATTTAAAATGCCGCCAACATGGGCTGCCTGCCAGCCGCGAGTTGATCCTGGAATGGCAACATCCCAGGCAGGCAGTGGCCAGAGGGTAACCGAGTCAAGAAGTGAAAATATCAGCATGACGCCAGACAGCAGTCCTATCAGAAGCACTACCATGCCGTGGCCAATAACAAGGTAACCGAGTCGCTGACTTTCTTCCTGGGTGAGGTTCACACTAGTCTCCTAATATTTTTCTTAT
>CBDUKY010000029.1:0-13903 GCA_965367925.1 uncultured Pseudomonadales bacterium
AGAGGTCCACCAACAATCTCCTGAACCCAAATCGGATAGTTCTTTTTCCATTACTTCAGGATATTAAAATGAATACGAGTGTTTTAAAGCACGCTGCCTTGCTGTGTGCAGGCATTGCTGCGTCCCTGCCTGCCGGGGCAACAGAAGATGTTTTTAGTGATGTGATTGTTGTCACTGCTGAACGAGAGCAACGACCATCAAATATGATCTATGGCAATGACGCCATGCCAATGGCTGCAGATACTGCCGCCCTGATAGGACGATTACCTGGGGCTGCACTGGTCAGCAACGGGAGTCTTTCAGGCCAGGTCCAGTATCGAGGTGCCTATGGTCTACGAGTGGCTACCCATCTTAATGGTCAGGCATTCCGTTCAGGTGGTCCTAACCTTATGGACCCACCCATGCACCGTAAATCGTGGCGCATCGGCAGTATCATTCGGTCCTTCACTATCAGGTGGTATAGAGACCCGCTTAAAGCAAGTAGGGTTTTCAGATACCAGTGAATTTGAATCTGGATACGATATTACCGCGATTGGCCGAAGTGCTGATTCAAGTCATGCTCTTGGGTTGGTTGGCGGTCTTGCCAATGATCAGATTCGAGTCTATGGCTACTATTCTGACGAACAGGGCTCAGATCGAGATTTTGCCGATGGTGAAGTAGATAACACGCTCTATGACCGCCAGGTTTATGGATTGGGTGCTGGCTTTCGGCAAGACAATGGCGAGTGGGAAATTGAGCTTCGACGTCAGGACACAGGACCAACGGGTAATCCATCTTTTGCGATGGACATCGACTATGTAGAAACAGACTTCGCCCGGCTGCGCTACGAGACCACAATTTCTGACACCCAGGTTGCAATTGCTCTGGGTTACAGTGATGTAGAGCACGGCATGAATAACTTCGAGCTGCGACCAGCGCCACCGCTTGTCATGCGCTATCGACAAACAAGAGCCGAGGCCACAACCTATACAATCAATTTGGATCTATCCACACCCTTTAGCCAGGGCGAACTAGGCTATGGTGTGGATCTGGAACAGGGTGAACATGCCGCGCTAATTTCCAATCCGCAAAATGCTGCCTTTTATGTCACCTCCATACCGTCAGCGGACCAGGACAGGATAGGTGCTTATGTCAACTGGGAACAAGAAGTTGGTCCAGGCAATATGGAACTTGGCCTAAGGCTCGATCGCTATAGTGACTCGGCAATCAACGCTGCCACAGGACCCGCCCTACCGGCCATGGCAGTAATGCTTGCGACGACATTCAATCAATCAGACAGAGATTGGAATGACACTACAGTAGATCTGTTAGCTCGCTACTGGCAAGAAACTGATATCGGTACCTTCCGCGTCAGCCTGGCACGGAAAAATCGCGCACCTATGTACCTTGAACGTTTTGGCTGGCTACCCCTTGCCGCCAGTGCTGGCCTTGCTGATGGTAATAACTATGTTGGTGATCTGAACCTTGATGTCGAGACTGCCCATATTGCCGAACTTGGTATCGACCTGGCAGGTCGAAACTGGTGGCTCCGACCAGGCATTTTTTACCAAAGGGTTGATGATTACATCCAGGGTACATCATTTGATGGCACCCCTGGCGTTATCGATAGCCCGGTAGAGATGGTTTCCAGTGGTAATGGTGATGCAACACCACTGCAATTTAGCAATGTCGAAGCCAGATTATTTGGCATCGACGCTGACTATGGCTGGCAGCTAGCAGAAAACTGGCGACTAGAGGGTGTACTCTCAATCGTCCGGGGCGAACGTCGTGATATTAGTGATGATCTTTATCGCATATCTCCTGATAGGCTAAGTCTTTCTCTTGTCTATGAGCAGCCTCAATGGTCTGTATCCCTTGCGTCTGAAGGTATTCGCCAGCAGAACAAGGTCTCAACAACTAATAGCGAAGCGAAGACCTCAGGCTATGGCTTGATGCACCTGTTCGCTAACTGGCAGCTCAATGATCAACTGCAGTTGTCCGGCGGCGTAGAAAACTTGTTTGATCGAGACTATGAACAACATCTCGCTGGTTACAATCGAGTCCAGAACTCGGATGTTGCAGTGGGCGACCGCTTGCCAGGTACAGGCCGCAACCTGTTCCTGAAAGTTTCATTTCATAGATAAGCTAGCTGGGCTGGCGTAAATTTACTTGCGCCAGCCCTACTTAGCTAGAAAGACCAGAAGACATCCACAAAGGGCGCAAGCGGTAGACCGTACTCCGGTGTTTGGATGAGATTATTGTTCGAATCCAGATCGTAGGTAACGCCTATTTGATTCTCGCGATCCAATAGATTCGTTAGGCCAGCCTCCAACCGCAACTCACTGCCGCTCAGTTGCCAGGTGCGGATCACCTTGGTATCAACGGAAAGATAGTGATCAAACCGCTGGCTATTCCGTAGCCCTGGAACAATATTGCCACCTTGCTCCATGAGCGGTGTTGTTAGCCAGCCTTCATGGAATCCGGCAATAGCACTGACATCCCATTTACCAACACTTGTACTCATACCAATATTTGCTGACTGGGCCTGATCCCAACTACGCTTTATGTCATTGCCCGGCAGTTCGTCCTCTACCTTTGAGTAGCTGAAATTTGCCCAGACTCTCGCAACATCAAACTCAGCTTCGAAACTCAATTCCACACCGCTAGCCTTGTAGCCATCAGGGTTTACTCTAAATCTGTCGGCTTGTAGCTCCGGGACAATATTGAGTGGATTGGTCAAATTCTGGTAATAGGCTCGCACCTTATCGGCGTTCTTCTCATAAGCTTCAATCCGCAGGTTGTAACGATCTGAGAACTGGTGAGCAAGACTGATGATCATATGGTCAGCTCTTTGACCCGGTTGAAAGACCGACTCCTGATCAGAAATATTTAGCTCGTGAATACCCTGGGCCTGAGAAAACCGACCCCATCCGAATCGTAGAGAAGTTTCAGGGCCTAGCTCATAGAGCAACCCGAGGCGCACATCAGCACCATTAGCATGGGTCGAATGTTCATAGTGTTGTGCATCAAGCCGACTACCTAACTCGAAGGTTAAAACGTCTGTCAGGCTTTTTTTCCAATTGATATACAAGGCCGCCTGATGTCCAGTTTCGTCAACATTCACAAGACCTGCCGCCGGGCGCGTGACATTACTCAAACCGGCAAACCGTGGATCAACGGTCAGAATCGAATTAAACTCATAGCGTGCATCAAGGTAACGATAATCCCAGCCAAAGGTCAGCATGCCAACCTCCCCATACCACTCATAGTCTTGCTTTACATTGAACACTTTAAAAGTACGGTTATCTTCTAGTTCACCAACAACCTGGCCGGGTTTATTAACCTGCCCCTCTCTATCATTCTTAATGCGCGAATAGGCAAGCTTTGAAGTGACAAAAAGATTTTCAGTCAGACTTCGCTCATGGTTTAACCACAAATACGTGTTGCCATAAATGCTCTTTAACGCCTCGGTACGACCTGCATTATTAATATCAGTATCATCACCAAACCAGAGTAGATTGACGGAGATTGCATCACCATTAGCGAGTTGTCTGGTGTACCGGGTGAAGATATCCCCAAAGCTCGGATCACCAAGGTCAGCTTCCACAAGACTACTGAGCAATTCAAGATTGCTACGCCTGGCGTTAAACAACCAGCTTTCATTTTCATTCACTGCGCTCTGGTAATAGGAAACATTAAATAGTCCGACACCCAGCTCCCTTTTATTGGTCAATTCCTCTGGACTCTTGGTTTCCATGACCATCGCTGCGCTCATCCTGTCTCCAAGCGGGACAGGAAAACCGCCACTATAGAAATCTATCGAGGATAAAATACGCGAGTCGAAACTTGAGAAGAGATTATTGTAGTGATTGAAGTGGAAAGGTTCATATAAGCGTATACCATCAAACATGATCAGGGTTTCATCTTCATTACCACCTCGAACCCTTGGCCTCGCTGACAAACCAACTGTGGCGCTGCCAGGCAATTGATTAACAACCCGACTCACATCATTGCCAACCACGGGTCGCTGCTGCAACTGCGCAGCATTAAACAGGTTATTTGAAACCGTATGGCTGCTAAATAGTCGATATCGACTAGAGCTAACAACAACTTCTTCAATAGACGGTGCTTGCCAGCTATCAGTGATCGGCTGAGGTGCATTGAGCTCAGGGCTCGTGTTATCGCGTTCGACAACTAATACATTGTCATTAACGGATGATAATTTCAGTCCGTATGCAGCTAACGCCTTGTCAATTTTTTGTCGATCAATAGGTTTGTCTGGATTGTAGGTCACCCTGTAACGATGAGGCACAAGGTCTGAGGAATAGATGAGCTGTAAGCCAGATTGGTTAGCGAGGTCCAGATAATCGATCAGCGGGATGGTCTCGTCTGCCCTGGCAATGCCAGCGCCGGCAATCCAGATAAGACCCAGAAAAAATTGAGGTAACCGTATGGACAAACAACTTCCTTTGCTGCGTATTGACCTGACCCTTAAGGATCCTGATCAAATATAACCTGATCCTCAATTCTATCAACCACAACAAAGTGTGTACTAGGTAATAATGCCTCTAAAGAATCATCAGGGGACAACCCCTCAATAGACCCGTGTAAAATAGTTTCCTCTGCGGCAAGGGCAGAAGCCTGATTTTTAAACCCAAACGATTGACCAGTTTCACTGCTCCACCAGGCCAGATATTCTGACAAACTTGCGCCTTCTATCTTAAAGGGCGTAACAACCTTTTGTGTCCAGTGCCAGCTTGAATCATCTGCTCGCACGGTTTCAGTTTTTACCTGTTGATTCTGCGCAATGATGACTCTTTCCCCGGCGACGGCGAGAATATCATTGCTTGTATCCTGTACCTTGACCTTGCCCTCACGAACCTGCACACGCCACGCATCTGGGTTTTTACGCACTTCGAATCTGGTACCTATATCCTTCGCCGAGCCAAAGGCGGTTGTGATTTCGATATTGGCATGACCATCTGATGCCGCATAGACACCGCCGGTTTCAAGAAACAAGTTATCAATATCTTTAAGTGCCACCTGTGAATTCTGGTCTAGTCGAAGCTGCATACCGCTATTTAAGGTAATGGCCACATAACTTGCGGCTTTTGAGCGAATTTCCATCCCAGGCACAATAGCCGTGTCAGTCAACTGCCGCCATTCTGTCTCCTCAGTGCGAAATTCAATATTCGCCACCCGCTGGGTCACTTCACCGATTGCGGCCACTTCCGCTGGCGTACTAAAAAATGTCGCAACCCCGACTAGCATGACAAGGCCCGCTGCGATACCCATCCATTGCTTATACCCCTTGCGCTGCTGCTCGCGCTGTTGATGTTCTTCAACTTCCTGCCGCCATGCCTGCTTCACATTAGCCTTTACCTCTGCCATTAAATCAGCAGGTGGTTCTACGCGCGGACCGACCTTCTGCAGAATCTCTGCAATGTCAGATTCGGTCATTGAAATCTTGTCCTTTGATTTGTCCATACGCCTACCCCTGGGCCATAAGTTGCGGTGTAATTTTCGCCAGAGTGTCCCTAAAGGCAGTTCTTGCCCTCGCAAGCGTTGATTGTGCCGCAAGTTCTGTCACGTTCATTCGGTCGGCAATCTCGGTGACCGAGAAGCCTTCTATATATTTCCATTCAAGTGCATCACCATAATTGGCGGGCAGATGATCTAGTACTTCCTGGATAATTCGCTTTAGTTGGGTGCCCTGGTACTGATTATCAGGGTCAGCTGAAGCTTCTGCTTCAAGGGCTTCCAGAATCGGTCTGATCGAGTCATCGTCCTGCTGCACAACAGGCACAGACCGGTTTAGCTTTCTGAAGTGGCCGTTAATTTCATTTCGACAAATTTGGCATAACCAGGTGAACATGGCGGCCTCTCCCTTATAACCAGCCATGCCTCGCATGGCATTAATCAATGTATTCTGGACTATGTCCTGAATCGCATCGTCTTCTGAATCTAGACGGGTCAAAGCAAACCTATACAGGCGCGGGAAATACTCCGAGAAGAACTTCTCGAAATCCCGGTCATCGCCCTTCAGCAAGGTAGCCGCAAGGGCTTTATCTGCCTGATGTGGCATCAAATGTTGTCCAGCCAGTTTTGATTTAAGGTTAGAGTGCTATTTTGAGGAAATCATTCGCGAAACAACAATAGTTTGCGATTGCTAGAGAGGATTTGTCGCTTTACGCGGTCTTTTTCGTCAAAACCGGTACATCTTCCACACTGTTGCGAGCCCTAATCCGGGCTATCAAGGCTCGAAGTGCATGTGGCATCATTAACATAGCCGGGGTCACGATCAGTGTCAGCAGGGTCGCAAAGCTCAAGCCGGAGACAATGGCTGATGCCAATTGAACCCAGAAGGAGGCAACCGGACCACCGATCTCAACTTCTCTGGCAAGCAGATCAATCGATACACCACTCGCCATGGGCAATAAACCAAAGCCGGTGGTAAAGGTTGTCAAAAATACCGGGCGTAGTCTCAGACAACCCGTTTGGATAATGACCCGCTCTATTGGCCAATCCGGGTTTTCTAGTCGCAGATAATTATAGGTATCGATCAAGACAATATTGTTGTTCACGATAATACCAGCCAACGCAACAATACCAACACCGGTCATAATGGCACTAAAAGGCTGGCTCAGCACCACAAGGCCAAGCAACACACCCACCGTAGACATGATCACAGCGGAGAGAATCAACGCGGCCTGGTAGAAAGAGTTGAACTGGGTCACGAGCAGTATCCCCATCAGGGCAAGTGCTAGACCGAACGCTGTAGTAATAAAGGCCATGGACTCATTTTGTTCTTCGTTAGCGCCGCGAAATGTGATCTGAAGCGACGGATCAATATCAGCCGTATCAATCCATTGCTGAATTTCGGTGACCATATTGCTGGGTAGCACCCCGGCTTTGGTATTAGCACGGACATACATAATCCGTTGACCATTTTGACGGAAGATAGAACTTAACTTGGGTTTTGGCTCTCGTTTGACAAAGCTACTGAGTGGTGTCTGGCCATTCCTGGTTGAGATTCGTAGTTCATCAAGTTGCAGTACACTACGATACTCTTCTGGATAACGAACTCTAATATCCACCTCATCATCCACATCATCTGGCCGATACTTACCCACCAATACGCCATTTGTCACAAGCTGAATAGCGGCACCAACACTGGTTAGGTCTGCGCCCATCATTGCTGCCTTGGCACGATCGACGGTGATTTCCCACTCAATACCTGGTACTGGTGCAGTGTCATCTACATCAATCAACCCATCCATGGTTTTCAGGTGATCACTAAGACGACGGGTTTCCCTCGCCAGAATATCCAGATCGTCACCGGCTATTTGAATTTGAATATCTTTACCAACAGGTGGTCCATTCTCTACCTTGCTAATTTCCGCGCGGACACCGGGCACGTCTTTAATGGCTTCTCGATAAGCATCTTCCACTTCCCAGCCTGTCATGGTGCGGTCCCGGCGATCACTCAATTCGATAAACATCGAGCCAATCTGATCAGCAGTTCGGCCACCGCCAGAACTTACACTGATGCCACCGCCGCCAGACCGGGTGTAAAGACTCTTGTAATCTCCCACTTCCGTAATCCGGTGCTCAACATCGACGACAATATCCCGTATTTCACCAGCTGAGTAATTACCCTTTGCCGCGACTTTTACACTGGTAAAGGTCGGGTCAACATCAGTGAAAAACTGGGTACCGTTACCTGCTTTGCCATAAATATTTACGATGCCAAACAAGCAAACCAGGGTGATCGCAATTACCACAAATGGGTGAGATGTGGTGAACTTCAAAATTCTATAGTAACCAGCGACAACGCCGCTTAGATCTTCAAAGCGGCCCTCATCAAGGGCACTGATGTTGCCACCGGTCGTCGGCTTGTGCGGCTTTGAGATCAGGGTGCCAAGTACGGGTGCAAAAAACAGCGCATAGGCAAGGGAGCCAAATAATACGGCGAAAACAGTCACAGGCAGATACTTCATAAAACCGCCGGTCACACCGGGCCAGAACATCAACGGCAAGAAGGCGGCAAGGGTTGTACCTGTTGATGCAAGCACTGGCCAGAACATCCTATCAATGGCATAGACATAGGCCTCCGCCGGGCTAGCACCTTCCGACATTTTTCTGTCGGCAAGTTCAACCACGACAATGGCGCCATCAATCAGCATCCCGAGTCCAAGCAACATGCCGAACATCACCATAAAGTTATAGGTGTAACCAAGGGCACTGACGACAATAAAGGCGAACAAAAACGAAAATGGAATCCCGAGTGCAACGAGCAGCCCAGAACGAAATCCTACAGCCGCCACAACAACGGTCAGTACCAGGAACATTGCGGTGGATATATTGCCCTGTAAGGTGTGAATTTGATCCAGGGTATCCGGGGCCTGGTCAGCAAGATAACTCACGGTAATCTTCGATGGGTATTTCGTCTTCTCTGCCTCAACAACAGACTTCACCTTGTTCACTGCCGTGATCAAGCTGGTTCCCTTTCGTTTCGATATTTCAACCACAACGGCTGTTTGACCATTGGCGCGGGTATAGCCTGTTGCATCCTTAAAGGTACGGCGTAACTCCGTTACATCTCGCAGCTCAACCACACCGTTATCTGTCGCCTTTAACGGAATAGACAGCACATCTTCAGCATTTTCGATTAGCCCTGGAATCTTAACCGAGAAGCTGCCTTTACCAGTATCTACCGCACCTGCAGCTATCAGCCTGTTATTTCTTGCAACCGCTGCAATTAACTCATCATTGGTAATGCCATAGGCTTCCAGCTGAGCAGGATCAACAACCGCTTCCAACAATTCTTCCCGCTCGCCATTCACATTGGCTTCAAGGACCTCTGTAATCCCTTCAAGCTTGTCTTCAAGATCCTTTGCAAGCTGATTCAATACCCGGTCGGGTACGCCATCGCCGCTAAGGCTAATGGTGATAATAGGAAAGTCTGCAGCAGAAACCTCATTGACGATGGGTTCTTCCGCGGTTGAGGGAATTTTTACCTTGGCTTTATCGACAGCTTCTCGTACATCGAGCAATGCCTGATCAGAGTCAAAGCTGTAATCGAATTCCAGAACAATGGTCGCACTACCCTCACCAGAGTAGGAAGTTATTTCATCAATACCCTCGATAGTCTTTAGCTCAAGTTCCATGGGACGCGCTAATAGACGTTCTGCATCTTCTGGAGAAATACCTTCATGTGGAACAGTAACGATAATAACCGGCACTGAGACATCAGGATTAGATTCGAGCGGAATACTATTGTAAGCCAGCATCCCCGCAAGCAGGATGACGACTAATAGCGACAGAACCGTACGTGATCGCTTAACAAGTGGTGCAACGTAATTCATCAGTTTCCGCTAGGACGCGTTGGTGGTGCTAGCGAATGAACGGCTAACAGAATTTAGTGGTGCCAGTTCCATCCGTACAGTCTGACCTTCAAAGACATCTTCCTGGCCAACAGTAATCAGATTCACTGAATCAGGCAGACCTGTTATCCAAACCCCCTCTGGGCTTTCACTAACAATATTGATTGGCTTAAAGTGCACCACGTTATTGTCATCGACAATTCGTACACCCATTTTGCCCTCATCGTTTAATACCATCGCGGCTGAAGAGATCAAATGTGCTGACTTTCTACCAGTTGGCACGCGCATCTCCGCTGACAAGCCAGCTCTAATATTTTCACCCGGCTGGTGAACCGTGACCTCAATCGGATAAGTACGGGTTGTGGCATTGGGTGAGCGAGCAATAAAGCTAAGTTCACCTTCCAACCTTTGACCAGTGATCAGTTCAACCTGGACAAGATCACCAATCTGCACAGCATTAATGCTCTTCTCTGCAAGTTGGCCAACAACCAGAATTGGATCTATTTCAATCAAGGTCACACAAGTCTGACCAACATTAAGAAAATCACCAATCTCGACCGCTTGCTGTTCAATGACACCAGCAAAGGGCGCAACTAGTTGAGTTTTTTCAAGTGCAAGGGATGCGGCTTTGGCAATCGCTTCTGTGGCAGCAAGATTCGCTTCCGCCTTGGCTACATTGATGTTTGATTGTAATCCCTGACGCTTAAGATCAAGCAGACCATCATATTCAAGCTTCGCGCTCTTCAGCGCTGCGCGGGCTTGATCTAGTTCACTCTGGCGAGTATCCACCGCGATTTTGCAAAGCAGATCACCTTCCTTAACAACCGTACCTTTCACTGCAGGGATCTGCTCAATACGACCAGACACTTCTGACTTAATCTCAACAGTACGATTAGCGCGAGTCTGCCCACTAACACCCAGTGTGATCTGTTGAATCTGTGCCTCGCTCTTACGAGCGCGAACATAGGGAATTTCCTGGGTGTTTGATCCGGCTTCAGGAGCCTCGTCAGCATTTACGATATTTGACCCTAGCTCTCCGGAAAATAGCCAGACAGCCATACCAAATGCGATAAGCGAAGCGATCAGATTTTTGTTACTCACAACATTTCCTCCGATGACCCCATTATTGGGTCATCCTGAAATTATTTCGTCTGCTTGCTTTTTTTATCTTCTCACCAGACGGACACAGCAATAGCCAATTGGCAGCTGTAGGAACTGGTGATGAGTGCAGGGTATGAAGGCGCCGAATCATACTCATACATGGTTTTTATTGCAAGGCAACAATCGCTACAAGGCTTGAAATACCTGATGTTCGGTCGATTGTTGGCAGTCTGCGCATTGTTCCTGATCAGGGCCCGAAACTAAAGTCCAACCGACCAGTCGGGGCCAGTCGCGATGAATCGGTCAATAGCGGTCTGACTCGGCAAACGGGGCCTAAATAATCGCGCAGCCCCCTGACAATGGTATGCTAGGTCCGTTACCTGTATAAGAAATAGCATGACCGAACTATTCAGCGCAGCCGTCGTCTTCTTCCTGATTATGGACCCACTCGGCAATATTCCGCTGTTTCTCGCGGTCCTTAAAGATGTTGATCCATCAAGACGCCTGAAAATTACTGTTCGTGAACTGCTTATTGCTTATGTTGCACTACTTGTTTACCTCTTTACCGGCAGATACATCATCGACTTCCTGCATCTATCCCAGGAAGCAATTTCGATATCTGGCGGTATTATCCTGTTCATTATTGCGATTCGAATGATTTTCCCTAGCCCGCAAGGTTTGTTCGGAGAAAACAGCCAGGGTGAACCATTTATAGTGCCGCTAGCCATTCCTGCTGTTGCTGGCCCCTCTATTCTTGCCGTACTTATGTTGATGTCGGGGACAGTGCCAACCCTTGACTTGTTTATTGCCATTACCGGTGCCTGGATAGCTACCGCCGCTATTCTTATGGTCTCAACACCAATGCATAGAATTCTGGGACGCCGTGGACTAACTGCTATCGAGCGTCTGATGGGAATGATCCTGGTCATGATGTCGGTGCAAATGATGCTCAACGCTGTTCAATCATTCGACTTTGGCTGACCAATATGAACTTTATTTCGTTTGATCCGGTGTTAACCACGTGACAAAGAAAAACCATCCAGGCCCCGAACTTTCCGTTTCCCCAGTTGGTCAAGCAGGTGCCGAGCACCTGACAACGGGCCTGATCTGGATGTACGCCACGCCAAAAATTGGCATCAACGCCATGGCTATCTTGTTTGGCACCTACCTGATGAAATTCGCAACGGACGTGTTACTCATTGCACCTGCCGCAATGGGCTTGATTCTCGCCTCCTCCAGAATATGGGATGGGGTTTCCGATCCCATGGCTGGCTATTTATCAGATCGCACAAATAGCCGATTTGGACGCAGAAGGGTCTGGTTATTTGCCTCGGCAATTCCAATTGGACTTGCACTGGTGATGATCTGGTCGCCACCCGCCTGGCTTGAAGGCTTTCAGATGATTGCCTGGATGGCCTTCGCACTCATCGTCTATGAAACTGCCAACACGGCTTTTTATATTCCTCACAATGCACTGGGTGTTGAAATGACACCGAACTACCATGAGCGTACCCGACTCTTTGGCTACACCCATATGATTGCAGCGATGGGTACGGTGTTAGGCCTGGGTATTTTGTATTTACTAAGTAGTGCTGAGGATAAACGTTCAGCAGCCATTCTCATGTCGACGCTCACCGGATTGTTTGTAGCATCCAGCGTTATCCTCGCAACCAGGGTGTTACCGGAACGCAGCGACTATCAGGGACGAGGGGCGAAAAATCCAATCAAGTCATTTACCGATGTATTCAAAAATCCGCATTCTTTTTTGTTACTACTGGTTTTTGGTATAGAGACTTTTGGCGTCGCTAGTATTGGCTTGTTAGTCCCCTACATTGTCGAGTATGTGATCCCAGAGAGTTCAATGCCGGTCTCACCCTCGGTGTTTATGGTGGCGGTATTGATTACCTATACGGTGCCTCAATTTCTGTTTGTCCCTGTTTGGATATGGGCGGCAAAACATGTCGGGAAAAAAGCCCTCTGGGCAACCTCTATGTGGATTACCACCTTCACATTTGGTGGCTTCTTCTTCGCTTTAGATTATCCCATGCTGATCTGGATTCTGTCATTTACCCTGGGGGTCAGTAATGGCATTAGCGCTGTCGTGGGTCCATCTATTCAGGCGGACATCATTGACTATGATGAATTTATGAGCGGAGAACGCAAAGAAGGTAGTTACCTTGCTGTCTGGAACCTGGTTCGCAAGGGGGCCGGTTCCTTAACGGCGCTGGTGACAGGACTTGTACTTCAGTTTGTAGGCTTTGAGCCAAACATCGAACAGTCAGAGGATGTTCAACTGGCGCTTAGAAGCCTGTTCTCACTACTACCTGCAGCCTGCTACTTTGTTGGAGCCTGTCTGTTCCTCAAGTTTAGCTTCAACGAAAAGCAACATGGGGAACTCAGAAAGCAGCTGGCGCAGCGTAATGCTGACCCAGGTCAGGTTCTCCCTGACTCGTGATTACGATAGTATTTCGACCCTACAATTAACTCAATAAATGGCAAATTCCATGAACCAACTCAATGGCAAAAACGTCGTCGTCATTGGCGGCACATCCGGCATTGGTCTTGCGACCGCACAACTCGCTCAAGCACAAGGTGCAAATGTCTGGGCAGTCAGCCGTTCAGAGGATAAGGTCAAGCAGTGCACTGATGCCTATCCAGGTATTTCATTCTCCACTTGTGATACCCACGACACAGCCGGCCTACATTCGCTGTTTAGTAGTATTTCAGGTGGTGTGGACAACATCGTTGGTGCCGCAACTGGTGCAAACAGAACCATGCTGCCCTTTATGGAACAAACGGATGAACAGTTTCGCGAGGCATTCAATAAGTTCTGGGGCTACTGCAATGTCGTTAGACAAGGGGTTCCCTTCTTAAACAGTCAGGGTTCAGTGACCCTTGTGAGCGGCAGTCCAGCTAGAAAGTGTAATCCTGGTATGTCCGCGGTTTCATGTGTTGGCAACGCCGTTGAAGGGCTGATTCGTGCCCTGGCACTAGAGCTTGCACCCATTCGAGTAAACGTTGTTGCACCTGGGCTTATCGAAACCGGTATGTTTGACGGACTCGGTGAAAAGAAATCTGCAACCCTGGCGAAGATGGGTGAAAACATTCTTTTGAAACGACCAGGCCAGGCAGAGGAAGTAGCAAGCGCTATTATTCTCACCATGACAAATGGCTACATGACGGGCAGCACGATTGATGTCGATGGTGGACAACTACTACCCTGATGACCGTTAAGAAACTTCGATACGGCCTACTTGGCTGCGGCATGATGGGTCGGGAGCACCTTCGCAATCTGGCCCTGATTGACGATGTTGACGTGGTCGCTATTGCTGAACCTGACCTTGAAATGCAGCGGCTTTGTAAAGGTCTGGCACCGAACGCGACCATTGTCTCTAACCTTGAAGCCTTGTTAGAGATCAAACAGATTGATGCGTTT
>CBDUKY010000030.1:0-13778 GCA_965367925.1 uncultured Pseudomonadales bacterium
TGGAATGAGAATAACGCTTACCATCTACTTCAAAATAATTACGATAATCACCGCTGGTTGCCTTTGCCTTATTATCAAGCGGCACAACCGTAAAGGGGATCCGTTGCGTCACATCAGGCTTCTCAATCCCCACTCGCCAGATCTGATCTTGAATATTGCGGCCAGCTGCTCGCAACTCACCGCCAATTTCCACAAGATAGTTCTTCGCCCCGGCCGCCTCAACGATCCTGGCAAGTTCATCCACGCCATAGCCCTTCGCGATGGCCGATAGATCAACATAGGATGCTGAAGTTTTTACAAACCTTGAACCGTCAAGTTTAAGCTGATCAGTACCCACCTGTGCCAGGGCATTCGCAATCTCATCTGCTGGTGGCACTGTCGCAGTTCTTGGATCTGGACCAAAGTGCCATAGGTTAACCAGTGGTCCGATGGTGACATCAAATTTTCCACCGCTCAGTTGATGTAATTTCCTTGCGAGTGCCAGCATGGCCAGGTTTTCATCTGATAAGCTCATAGACTCACCAATTGCGAGTTGATTAATACGAGATAGCTCAGAGTCCGGGATATATGTCGACATGAGCTGGTTTACTTCGATTAATCGGGTCTCAATTTGCTTCTCCAATAGCTGCTTGTCGACCCTATCAACAACCTTCACCGAATAGGTGGTCCCCATGGTATTGCCGGTAATCGTGGTTAGTCGGGGCTGCTGGCAGGAAACGCTAGCAAAACAAGCTGCTAGTAGCAGAACGAGATGTATGGGCCGAAAATTCACTGTAATGGCTCCGGGGATGCTAAACCTGAATTATGATTTACTCGTTATCATATTCCTACACAAGTTCCATATTCCTGACACTGACACGACCAATAAAATTGCGACGTCAGAGGCTATCTACTAATCAAGACCGGCTTGATCTCAAATAAATGTCACTGCTGCACTTATTCCCTCCACACATCAGGTACAACCGAGCGCGAAACTAGCCCTTATTTGTGCGGAAAATTGCCCATAGCCAGGTCCGGTGTACCCTATTTTCAAGCCTTTTCTTGTCATCAGGACCTTTAAGCATGTTAGACTGGTTTCCGGTGTATTGATCCCTGCAATACGCCTGGATTTGCTAAAACCAGATGAGGATGGACTGTCCCTTTAAAATAAGCAGGTCCTTTATTAGACAAGACCCCAGCAACACCGCGCATAGATGTATCTCTGCCACTAGCAGGTAGAATTTGTGCTACACAGAGCAGGAATTTTTTTGCGATACATTGCAGACGGCGACGCATATTCAATTGTGTGAGATATAAACAATCAGTAGCGCTGCAGATTGCGCCGAAATAAATTCACTAGCGCGTCAAGTTGATTAAATCAAACCGATTACCCTGGAATTAGTAGAATTTTGCCTGCGATGAAGTTTTTAGAAAAACTTACCCTATCCAATCAGTTCACCATGATGCTGATTGCGATGGTATTTTTTACGTCCGCATCCGTTGGTTATCTAACTTATTATCGTCTTGACGCCCTGCTACTAAAAGAAAAGCTAGAAACCCTCAGGGAAATATCCTTCTCTGGCAGCATCTCCTTTAAAACCGAAGTCCGCGAAATGAGCGACGATGTCTTGTTTCTAGCAGGTGTGCCACCAATTTCAGGCATGATGCGGACTCAACGCAACGCAATAGACCCACTGGATGGTTCCACCAACGCACAATGGACCGCTCGTCTAACGAATATTTTTGAAAGGCTAATGAAAGCGAATCCTGAATATTTGCAGGTTCGACTTATTGGCGTCGAGAACAATGGACGTGAAATTGTCAGAGTAGATAGACAAAACGGGGCACCCAGAGTCATCCCGTTTGAGAAACTGCAAGAAAAGGGTCGTACCACCTATTTTTCAGAAGCAATTCAATATGAACCAGATGAAGTCTATATCTCAAATATTGAATTGAATCGTGAAAATGGCCAAATATCGATGCCGCACACACCTGTCATCCGTGCCGCAATGCCAATCTATCAATCTGACGGAAAGGTTTTTGGATTGATCGTCATTAACGCTTCTATGAAGTATTTATTTGACTTGCTAACCAGAGATATAGATGGCAACCATCAGCTGTATATCGTCAGTAAAGACTGGGACTTCTTACTACATCCTAACCCAACAAAAAGTTTTGCTTTTGAACAAGGTGCCCCGTATCGGCTAACAGATGAATGGCCAATGATGCGTAACGACCTTGATAGAATAAGCGCACAGGAAAGCGTTTCTTTAGATGTTGTCACGGACCAGAAGCTTGCTTTTGGTACCTATAAAGTGAGTTACAGCTCTCACCCAGAGGATCACTACCTGATTTTCTTGACGTCAGCACCCTATCAGCAAGTTATCGCTGACGCGCTGACCGAACGCAGACAACTACTAGAAGTAGTATTTCTTATACTACTTCTAGCGTTACTCGCAGCATATTATATTGCGCGACAAATCTCTCGTCCCCTGCATCAGTTAACCCAATCAGCAAATCTTGTCTCACAGGGTGATTTCGACACGGAAATAGCAGTTACCAGTAACAATGAAGTTGGGGTACTCGCCGATGCTTTTCGGCATATGATCGAGAATCTGAAAAAGCAGATAGATCAACGCCAGCGCACAGAGGATCAATTAAGAGATAGCAACGAACAAGTACGTGCAATCGTTGAATCCGTGGTAGACGCAATCATCACTATTGATGACAAAGGCATCATTCAAACCTTCAACTCAGCCGCAACCTTAATCTTTGGTTATGCAGCAGATGAAGTCATTGGCCACAATGTGCGCCTATTGATGCCAGAGCCTGATCGTGGCAAACATGATCAATACATCAATAATTATCTACAAACAGGCGATGCTAAAATAATCGGACGCGGTCGAGAGGTTGTCGGTAAGCGTAAGGACGGTAGTTTGTTTCCAATGGAATTGGCGATCAGCGAGATGTCGATTCAGGGACAACGAGGTTTTACCGGTATTGTGCGGGAAATCAGTGAGCGCAAGCGCATCGAATATGAATTGACCACAGCCAGGGACCTGGCGGAGGCGGCAAACCTCGCCAAATCACAATTCCTCGCTACCATGAGCCATGAACTACGCACGCCGCTTAATGCCATTATTGGCTATAGCGAAATCCTTGTAGAAGACGCCGAAAAAGAATCAGATGAGCAGACCATCTCGGACCTTAAAAATATTCTAGGTCCTAGCAAACATCTACTTGGACTCATCAACGACATTCTGGACTTGTCTAAAATCGACGCAGGTAAAACCGAGGTTTATCCAGATACATTTTCCGTGAAGGATCTGGTAGATGATGTTATCGGAGCCTTGCAACAACTCGCCAAGAAAAACAGCAACCAAATCACCGTCAAATTTGATGAAAGCCTTGATGGCATGTACTCGGACTCCCAGAAGGTAAGACAGATTTTGTTTAATCTCCTGAGTAATGCCTGCAAATTTACCAGGAACGGGGAGATAGAATTGCGGGTCACAAAGCTCGGCTCCGGTGCAGCTGAAACTGTCGAATTTGCCGTCCAGGACAACGGTATAGGTATTGAAGAAGATCAAATGGCGCTTCTCTTTCAACCATTTAGTCAGGTGGATTCGTCAGCCACCCGTGAATTTGGTGGCAGTGGGCTTGGGCTTGTTATCAGCGCTCGGCTAAGCGAGTTATTGGGCGGCGAGATTAAGGTTGAGAGCAGCGTCGGCGAGGGATCAACCTTCACACTAACCTTGCCTCTTCAGGTCCCCACCAGCGCTTAACCAGATGAAAGGATACAGACCTTCTCCCTGCCCCTGTGGCTAGCCTGATCCCTGCCGATTGTGATTTACTGCAGCGAACACCCACATTGAGGTAACAACATTGCTAAAGGCCGATACTGTCATTGACTCAGCGATATCGTTAGAGGCAGCATTACACAAATTAATCCCCATCAGCGAACATATGGGTATGCGAGTGCTTGAGTATTCAGGAACAAAGCTCGTTCTTTCCGCTCCTCTTAGCAATAACATCAATCATCAACAATCGGCGTTTGGCGGTAGTTTGTTTTCTGTGTCTGCACTCGCTGGTTGGGGTATCCTACAATTAAAATTACAGGAACTAGATATCAGTGCAAATACCGTGATTGCTGGTGGCGAGGTTGGCTATCAGCTACCTGTTTTTTCAGATATCCACTGCGAATGTGAATTGCCGGCAGATTACACGCAATTTGTCGACAAGCTGAAAGCAAAGGGCAAAGCATCCATCACACTTTCGCCGACCATACTGCTGGATGGTCGGTCTGCCATGTCATTTAACGGTAAGTATGTGGTTGTGCAAAAATAGCTAATTAGTAGTAGAAGTAGAGAACCATTTCAATGAACCCATTATCTCCAACAGCGCCACGCACTAGTCTTGCAAGATTACCCACGCCACTGGCTCCACTGCGTCGGTTTAGTGAACAGCACAATTATCCAACCATCTGGGTCAAGCGAGATGATCTGACTGATGCTGCCGCGAGTGGCAACAAACTCCGCAAACTCGAGTTTACGATTGGTCAGGCTCTCTCTGAAGGTGCTACTGCACTTATTACCTGCGGTGGTGTGCAATCAAATCATTGTCGCGCCACAGCCATTATGGCGAGCCAACTAGGCTTAAAAGCTCACCTTATTTTGCGAGGCAAGCCGGTGACAGACCCAGGTGACGGCAATTTATTGCTAGACAAGCTTGTCGGCGCTGAAATTACTTATGTCACCAGTGATGAATACAACCAACACCTCAGCGAGATATTTGCGACGATTGCAAAGGACTATATTGCAGCAGGTGATGTTCCCTTTTCTATCCCTGTCGGTGCTAGCGATGAAATCGGACTCTGGGGATATATCGACGCATGTAAAGAACTTAAAGCAGACTTTCAATCCCATCAGATTGCACCTGGCTATATATTCTCTGCCACTGGCTCTGGCGGAACAGCCGGCGGTTTGATCCTCGGCAACGCGCTTTATGAACTGGGTGCTGAAGTCTATTCAGTAAATGTCTGTGATGATGAAGCCTATTTCGTTAATAAAATTAAGACGGACTTCCAGCGCTGGCGGGAACGTTACGACATTGATTTCGATACAGACAGCCTGCCCATCAATATCCTCGAGGGGTATATAGGCCCTGGCTATGGCAAAGCAGACCAACCTGTATTTGATACCATCAAGGCCCTTGCTCGCACGGAAGGTCTGATTTTAGACCCTGTGTACACAGGCAAGGCATTTCACGGTCTTATGTCAGAATTGGAGAAGGGTCGCTTTCGGGATACAGACAATATCGTCTTTATCCACACAGGCGGCATCTTCGGTTTGTTTCCTCATAAGGCAAGTCTTGGATGAAAACCATAGGACTCAACTATTCTACGCCAGCAATGTATGATTGAATGCGCCTCTGCTGAACTAACCAAGTCTTACTATGCTGAACAAAAGATTTCTTACTACTCTCATACTCATAAGTAGCCTATCTGGTTGCGGTTTATATGACCGATTCATCAAGTCAGACGAATGTGAGGACGGCTCCTGTGACACCCCTGCACTACTGGATAACACCAATACGCAGCAGGAGTGGTTTTGTTACGGTGAACAAGAAGGTGGTAACTGGGATTGTGGTAATGAACGAGATGCAATGAAAATCTCCAAAATTATGCCAAAACAAACCCAAAGCGAATCATCGAATGTCCGCATTGGCGATCCCGTTGAAACCACCTTGACTGAAACTGTCGAACCGCCAGTCGTTAAATCCGCTGCTACTAGTGCCGCGAAAAACATGAATGCCGCTATTCTTGAACAGCCAGCAGATCACTACGCTGTGCAATTAATTGCCATGAAGGATGAAGCCCGGGTCCTTGCCTATGCTGGATTGAATGGCATTCTGGAACCGCTCTACGCCAGGATTAGAAGTCAGGACACAGACTGGTATGTACTTATCCTCGGTACCTATCCAGACAAGGCGTCTGCTGAGGCTGCAATGGAAGCCTGGTCGACGGCCAAGACATTGAAAGTTAAACCCTGGATACGTCAGCTAGGGCCGTTACAAGACGCTATTAGTAACCTACCCGGTTAAGGTCGAGTCTGTAGATGAACCGCGATCTACTATCCCAGCTACCCGGGGTGGATGCCGTGCTATTGGTAGCAAGTTCACTGGTTAATCGCTTCGGCCACCAACAGGTGAGCGATACCATCCGCCGCGAGCTGGACAAGCTAAGACAAGAAATACTGAGTGGAAACCGCAACGATCTACCGGCCGAATCAACCCTTGTTGCGAATATTGAGCAACAATTAGCAAGGCTTCACAGTCACAGCTTAAAACCTGTATTCAACTTAACCGGCACGGTATTACATACGAATCTAGGCCGCGCCCAGCTACCTGGCGCCGCAATCGAGGCTGTCGGTGAGATAGCACTTGGTTTTAGTAATCTGGAATTTGACCTTGATAACAATCAGCGGGGAGATCGAGACTCACATATTGAAGACTTGATTATTGAGATTACTGGTGCAGAGGCTGCCACAGTCGTCAACAATAATGCTGCTGCTGTACTACTCACGTTAAGCGCAATGGCAAGTGGCAAAGAGGTACCTGTATCCCGGGGCGAACTGGTTGAGATAGGCGGTTCTTTTCGTATACCCGATATCATGGCCCAGTCCGGTTGCCAGCTAATTGAAATTGGTGCCACCAACAGGACCCATGAAAAAGACTATATAGCAGCGATCAACGCAAACACGGCCCTGCTGCTAAAGGTTCATACCAGTAACTACGAGATACAAGGTTTTACGCAGAGTGTGCTTGATGCTGACGTCGCTAAGATTGCCAGACAACACAAGTTACCATTTGTGACTGACCTCGGTAGCGGCACACTGGTAGACTTGAGCAAATGGGGTTTACCCTACGAACCAACGGTTCAACAAACTATTGTCGATGGTGCAGACATCGTTACCTTCAGCGGAGATAAGTTGTTAGGTGGACCCCAGTGTGGCCTTATTGTAGGTAAACGTGAGTACATTCAGCAGATAAAATCACACCCGCTAAAGCGAGCACTACGAGTAGATAAGATGACCCTGGCAGCACTCTATCAGGTTCTCAGACTTTATCTGCAGCCTGATACGTTAAATGAAAGCCTACCAACACTCAGGTATCTAACGCGAACTGAGTATGACATTCGGCAGCAAGCAGATCAGCTACAGCCTATTGTGCAGGAAAAACTTGGTGCTGAGGTTAGCGTTGAAACAACTGCTTGTAGCAGTCAGATTGGTAGCGGCGCATTACCTACTAATCTACTTCCGGGTGCCGGACTAAAGCTTACACCAGCAGCCCGAACTGATCGCGCTCTGACCAATCTTGCTGCACAGCTAAGGCAGCTACCTATCCCAGTCATTGGGAGAATCCATGACGGGAGCTTATACCTTGATCTGCGAACCCTTGAAACCACTGATGAATTTCTCTCCCAACTCGATCTGCTAAACCTATGATAGTGGCCACAGCTGGCCATGTAGACCATGGCAAAACCTTGCTAGTTAAAACCCTTTCAGGGGTTGATACCGATAGATTAAGTGAAGAAAAATCGCGTGGCCTAACGATTGATTTGGGTTTCGCTTATATGCATCGGAATGATGAAGCATCTATAGGCTTTGTCGATGTCCCAGGGCATACGAAATTTATCAACAATATGTTGGCCGGGGTTAGCAGCATAGATCATGCCCTGCTCATCGTCGCTGCTGACGATGGTCCTATGCCACAGACCATTGAACACTTAACTATCTTATCATTATTAGGTATTCGCGAACTCACTGCTGTCATCACCAAAGTTGACCGGGTTGATACAACCCAACTAACGAAGGCCAATCAGGAACTACGACAACTGCTAGTAAATACTGGTTATCAAAATGTCCCAACATTTGAAGTATCGAGCATCACTGGCAGCGGAATTGAAGCACTCGAAAAGTACCTGTGGCAAGCAAATAAAAAGCACACGGCCCGTGATGCAGCGGGTCAATTCAGACTCGCAATTGATCGAAAGTTTACGGTAAAAGGTAGTGGCCTGGTGGTTACAGGCTCGATCTTCTCAGGGAAGGTGCGACATGCTGATGATGTCTATCTGATGCCCCAGGGCAAGAAGCTCCGAGTTCGAGAGCTACACAGGCAAAATCAATTAAATGATTATGCCCAGCGAGGAGATCGCTGCGCAGTCAATCTTGTTGGTGACGTTGATATCAACTCGATTAACCGTGGAAACTGGTTAGCGTCAACAGACAAGCTCCCCTTTTCCAGTCGCATCGATGTCAAATTGACGATGATTGGAACCGAAAAGGAACAATTAAAGCATTGGACACCTGTACATGTTCACCTGGCTGCACAACATGTGACTGGCCGGATCGCACTTCTCGAGGGTAAAACTGTTAGGCCTGGCGAAAAAGCACTGGCTCAGATTGTATTAACAACGCCAATTTCAGCCTGCTACGGTGACCGTATGGTGCTTAGGAATCAGGCTGCCAACAAGACTCTCGCTGGCGGCCTTGTCCTTGACCCTTTTTCACCTGCACGGGGCCGAGCAAAACCTGCACGAATCACACAGCTACATGCACTACAAGAACCAGAGCCGATAAATCGATTGGAAAACCTTTTGCGTGTTTCTTCAAACGGTCTTGATTTGGCAGCGCTAGCCCAGTCCTTCAATGTGAAGCCTGAGAAAATTAAGGACTGGCTGCAGGACCATCCTCTAGATGCCAGCAACATCATCCATCATCAACAACATTGCAAAAGACAAACTGAGTTAATCCTCGCCACATTAAAACAATCTGGCCCTGGCACCCTCTCTGATTTGCGGAAAACCCTGGGAGTTAGCCAGCCCTTGTTCGAACTCCTGGTCGGCCAACTTAGTGCTAAAAAGGCTATCCTGGTTGATAAAAATCAGCTTTCTCTGCCCAGCCAATCATCAGCTTTGAAACCAGCAGAAGCCGCCCTCTGGCAGAAGGTAGAGCCGATTTTACGAGATAATCAAAGGCAACCACCTGTGATATTTGAACTCGCGAAACAGGTCAATCTACCAGCCACCGCAATGGAGAAGCTGCTTGGTAATTGCGTAAAGCTCGGTATGGTTGTTAGGCCTATTAAGAACCGGTACTTCCTGCCTGAAGCCCTGACAGAATTTAGACAATTAGCTATCGAACTTGCCGGGTCGACGCCAGAACATCAATTTACGGTCATACAATATCGAGATGCAACAGGCATAGGTCGTAATCTTGCGATAGAGCTATTGGAATATTTTGACGGCTTAGGATTTACCAAACGCATAGGTGACCGAAGAATAATTCAGGATAAAAACAGGTAAGTAAGATGAAATCTTTCAATCACAAAGTAGCAGCAATTACTGGTGCTGGTTCTGGTATGGGGCGAGCATTAGCATTATTGTTAGCAAAAGAAAATTGTCACCTTGCCCTCTCCGACATTGACGAAACCAATCTTGCAGAAACAGCGCAATTAATAGAGCAGCCAGGCATTAAGGTCACCCTTCACCCGTTAAATGTTGCCAACAAAGAAGATGTATTTCAGTTCGCCGCTGATGTCGTTGAAAGCCATGGCAAGGTGAATTTGATATTCAACAACGCTGGTGTCTCAGTAACAGATACAGCTGAACACATGACCTATGCTGATTTTGAGTGGTTAATGAATATTAACTTCTGGGGCGTGGTACATGGTACGCGGGCTTTTCTACCCTATCTCAGAGCAACCGACGATGCACATATCGTCAATACTTCATCCATATTTGGCACCATTGCAGTACCCACTCAATCAGCTTACAACGCATCAAAATTTGCCGTCAGAGGCTATACCTATGCATTGCGTCAGGAGCTACTAGACACGCACATCAACGTCAGCTGTGTTCAACCGGGCGGGGTTAAAACCAATATTGTCAAAAGCTCCCGTTTTGTCGCCACGGATAATAACTCACCAACCAAAGAAGAAGCGGCAATCCAGTTCGAATCTATGGCGGGGCTAACATCTGAGCAGGCAGCAGCAATTATTTTGAAAGGTGTTAGAAAAAATAAAGCGCAAATACTAGTGGGTAAAGACGCGGTTGTTGCCGCGATCCTGGAGAGACTTGCACCAACTGGTTACCAGCGCCTCATAGGCAAGCTATTTGATACCGACGAGGCTTGAGTACAAGTGTTATCCGGGCGCATAGACCGATCATTTGACTCACGGTACACTGAGGCGATGAAACCCAGCCATTTGTACCAGTTTTTTTCGATTCGGCTTTTCGCCAGCTTCTTGCTGCTCAACTTTTCAGCATCTGCATTAGCAGATATTAGTGCCAATGTTGAGCGTGAAAATTTCCGGGCTTCAGTCTGCAACATAGATTCCATGCATGTAGATTTTCGTATTGATCAGGCCTTTGGGGAGCCTTTGTTAACCTCAAAAATGCGCTGGGTAAATGGTCCTAATACCAGCGAAGATTGCCTCTCTCGTGCAACCTACATCTGGCTAAGAACTCGCACCGCTGCTGATGCCATTCGCTATATCAAGCTAAGCCCCGAAGTGTTAAACGCCAATCAGGGCTTTGGCGCAACGGCGACTGAATCACCTACCTGGTCAAGATTCTTCTGCGCTGAGCCCCATGATTCCGCTAGCTGTGATAGCGCTGATATAACTCGCCAGCACTTACAGAGTGATCTGCAATTCGAGGGCTTTGAGGTGGTCACTGCTGCCCGTGCCATCAAGAATATTGGTGCTCGCGCACAAGCAGCAGAATCAGAAGATACCGACGTGGCGAATTCCCTGGAATCCTTTTTGTCTGAAGCGATAGACTCAGCCCTTGACCCGACAAGTGCAGCAACGGACAACGATAGTGAATCGAATCTGGCCGCTCAGGAGGAAAATCCACCAGAAGGCCAAATAAGCATTGTGCAAAGCTCGGAGAACAAGGGCAAAAGCCAACAAGAAAAACATGCGGAAGTTGCCATGAACAATGTTGTGTCGCTCATTGCCTCTACCCTGGCTGAATACACTGCCCCTGCCCATGAATGCGAGACCCCAAGGGTCGTGGGTAACTGGGTACAGGCAAGAAGCACCTGCCAGCTAAATTTTCGATCCGAGTCTAATCACGAATATCTTTGTCATGAAAGCGGGCGTGCCCAACCAGTTAGATCAACTCAGAATGCCAGTATTGATCTAACAAAAGACCTGTCACATATATCCGATGTACGGGTATCTGATGAGGGCTGGGCGGCCGTGGTATTAGAGTTTAAAGATGAGCTACATCAGGTTGCCGAGGGGAGCTACCAGACCAACCGCTGGCAGTTCACCACGTCTAGCGACAAGGTAGACGATTTGCAGCATCTGGCTCGCAGCCTGCTTACCCTGAAAAATCATTGTGAGGCGAATACGCCCTAATACGCGACATTCAGCCTTATTTGACCTAGAATCTTGTCCTGTTCAAGGAAGAGGTTAGGAAGACTTTGACGCATCATATGAGAGCCATAACCATCTGTTTGCTGCTGTCTCTGAGTCAGGCAATGCCTGCACAGGCTGAATCGGCCGCAATCTCGGAAAACCTGCCCCTCAATGTCCAGGCTGACTTGCTAATGACGGAATTGTTACGCTACCGAAAGGTAGATGACAATCAGGGTATTGTTGAAATCATCCCACGTATTCGCGCCCTTGATATTGAAATCCCTGATGCCCTGTACTTTCTTGAAGCCAGCGCCTTGTATCGCACAGGCAAGGCCCTTGAAGCACGTGATCGCCTACTTGTTTATCTAAAGAATACCGGCACTAATGGTAAATACTATGAGCCTGCCAGGGAGTTATTGCTTGCAGTCACCCCTGAGGCTGAAATTCAAGAGAAAGAAAGACGAGAAAGAGAGCGCCAGCGTCAACTGGAACTCGCGAAATCCGCAGAAAAAGCCAGGGCGCTACGCATCCGTGAAGCCCAGCGATATTTACAACAAATTGGCTTTCGCCAGGCAATTGAAAATGGCAATTTTGATAAGCCCACGCGAGAGGCGCTTGCGGTCTATCAAATTCGCCGGGATCTCACAGTCAATGGTGATATTACAGACGAAACGCTCGCTCGCCTTAAGACAGAAGTACCAGAAAGTGATAACTGCGATGCCCTGGCAAGTTATGGTCGCAGCAATACTGATGCACCAATTCCAATTGGCATGATTGCACACCAGGCGGCTGTACCAGCTTGCAATGAAGCACTCCGTCGATACCCCGAGGTAGTTCGATTCCAAATTCAATATGCCCGGGCTCTGCTCGCCGCTGATCGTGCTAACGATGCCCTGACAGCGGTCAAAAAAGCATCAAAACTTGGCTACCCAGCAGCTGATGTACTAATTGGTCAGATGCATGAAATGGGTAAGTTTGATGAACGCAATCGCGCTGACTATGACGAGGCTTTACGCTGGTACAAAAGGGCAGCAGAACAAGATTACCCACCCGCACTACGCATAATCGGTAGTTACATTGAGAGTGGCTATGCAGGTTTCAGACGGTCCACTGCAGATGCCCTGCCCTGGTATCAAAAGGCTGCTGATCTTGGATTTCCGCCAGCATTGGTTGATCTAGGTGACAAATACGCCTCTGGTCTAGGCGTCAGACGAGATTACAACACTGCCATGTCCTACTACAGTACAGCTGCAGAAGCTGGCTATGCTGAAGCCCAGTTTAAGCTAGGTGAGATGTATGAAAGAGGTCGCGGTGTGAAGCGCAACAAAGATACCGCGATTACCTGGTATAGACGCGCTGGCAACAACGGCCATCTGGCTGCCAGCCAGAAGCTAGATCGGCTAGATGGTCGCAGATAGCACCAGGGCTATTAGAGCAAACCAAGCCGACCAAGATAGGTATCGATAATCCATCGGGAGATGGCAACCTTACCGGGGATGTTCGGTAGATCACGACAGTGGAACCATTTGGCGTCCGCAATCTCCTCTTCCTGCAAAACAATATCACCAGAGTCATACTCAGCAAGAAAACCGAGCATGAGGGAGTTCGGAAACGGCCAGGGCTGACTACCCAGATATTCCAGATTCTTCACATTAACCCCTACTTCTTCTTTAACTTCCCGGGTTAAGGTGTTTTCAATTGACTCCCCCGGCTCAACAAAACCGGCAAGGGTGCTGTACATGCCATTTGGGAATCGATGATTACGGGCCAACAGCACTTCTTCACCACGATGAACCAGGGTGATAATGGACGGCGACAAACGCGGGTAAGAAAAGATATTACATTGTCGGCAGATCATCGCCCTGTCTCTGTCGTGAGGTTCAGCAGGCGTCCCGCATCGACCACAGAATTGATGGCTTCGAAACCAATCTAGAACCTGCTTTGCGCGACCAGCGAGCGCAAACATAAAGTTGTCTATCTTGCCAAACAGGGTTCGAAGGTCAGCAAAATTTTCTCCCCCTTCTACTTCCACGACATAACAATCTATATCGGCATAGTGACCAAGAAAGTGTGACTGCAACCAGGTGCCTGCCGGTTTAGTGTTAGTTGGTCGCCACATGCCCTCCGCATCGAATTCCTGGTAAATCTTGTCACCGGAAAACACGATGTACTCAACCTTGTTATTTTCGGTTTGATTAACGACTGCAGGGTTAAAGGCGGTATCAGGATCAGGCCAGACAAACATCAGGAAGTTACCTCCGGTGCATTACCACGCCACACAGTAAATCCAGCGGATGCTTCAATTTGATCCAGCTTTTCCTCGTGGCTAGCAAGTTCAGATTCATTGGCAGAAATCACTTTTAGTCGAGGTC
>CBDUKY010000031.1:0-13541 GCA_965367925.1 uncultured Pseudomonadales bacterium
CGCTTCTCAAGCACACGATCGAGGGTTACAACAATATGCCACCCCTTGGTTATTGCATGGCCTGTACAGAACAGGATTTTTCTGCGTTGATTGATTTGATGGCAGGGGAGTCTGGGCAATGAAAATCACCCGTCGAACACTATTGTCACATAGCGTGATTGCAGCGCTGTATGGTACAACGCGACCCGTTGCGGCACTGGCAAAATCCGAGCGAACACCCTGGCGAAATTGGTCTGGTGGGCAGGTTTCTCATCCGGCCGCGCGAATATCTCCTACGACAACGACTGAACTCGCGGAATTTTTTACTACCGGAAGAGGCACTGTCCGACCTGTAGGTTCTGGCCATTCTTTCTCGCCATTGGTTCCGACTGACGGTAGTCTCGTGGTTCTTGATCAGATGACTGGACTACTAGGTCATGATCCGGACAAGCTCACGGCAACTTTCGCCGCGGGTACCAGGCTTGGGGATATGGGTGCTATGTTAGGTGAGGTTGGTCAGGCAATGTTTAACCTGCCTGATATTGACCGACAAACGCTTGCTGGTGCGACTGCAACTGGCACCCATGGTACGGGTATCAATTTTAAGAGTCTGTCCGGCTACCTAGAGCAGCTTACGCTTGTGACACCGACAGGTGACATTCTCGATATTACCCCGTCAGATACAGCGTTATTTAATGCTGCCCGGGTGAGTGTCGGCGCGCTGGGTGTTATTACCCAGATGACGATTAAAAATCGTGATCCTTATCGTCTTAAACAGTCTAGTTGGATCATGAAAACTGATGAGGTCTTGAGCCAGTTTGATCAGCAAGCAGCGCAACATCGTCATTTTGAAATATTCCCACTGACTCATTCTGATTATTCAATTGCACTGGCAACAGATGAAACAGAAGAACCCATAAATAATCCACCAGCTTCACCTGAAGAGGAAGCAGCATTTGATGATGCAATGCGAAGTTGGATGGATGTTGCACCTGAAGATCGCAAGCCATTAATTAATGGTATGGCTGAGATGATCGGACCAAGCAGTCGGGTTGATGATTCCTATCGTATCCTTTCTAACGTGCGGAATAATCGGTTCAATGAAATGGAATATTCTGTTCCCATTCATGCCGGCGCTGAATGTTTACAGGAAGTTTTGCGAACTATTGAACAGAAGCGTATTGATGTCGTTTTTCCTCTGGAATATCGATATGTAGCACCAGATGACACCTGGCTTTCAATGAGTTCAGGAGATGAAGGGCATGCAGCAATATCGATTCATCGGGTTGCAACAGAGGATTACCGACCTTATTTCGATGTCATAGAGCCGATCTTTTGGAAGTATGAAGGTCGTCCGCACTGGGGCAAGGTACATTCCCTTGGTGCCGATGAGCTTTCCGCGCTTTATCCATCATTCGGAGACTTTCAACGTTTGCGAGAAGAACTGGATCCTGAAGGTAGGATGCTAAATGATCACTTAAGAAAATTATTTGGAGTGAAGTCGTGAAGCGCAGGTCTGTCTTGTTAGGTGGTGCTGGTGTAGCGATAGCTTCTGGTGCTGGTGCTTACCTCTGGCGGCCTGGTGATCTTGGTCGACCTCATGATGCCTACTTTTCACAACTAAATGGCATGTTGCGTACAGACGGACCCGGCAGACCTGTGATGTTACTTGATCTGGCCCGGGTGAATCGTAATATCGACAATATTCGTTCAATGGTTGGGCCGGACAAGACCTATCGCATTGTCGTCAAGTCATTGCCTTCTATCCCTCTCTTGCGCCATACCATGGAGCGTGCGAATACTAAAGCCCTGATGCTGTTCCATCAGCCGTTTCTAAATGAAATTGCTAACGAAATACCTGAGGCAGATGTGCTGCTAGGTAAGCCAATGCCTGTCAATGCTGTGCGAGTGTTTTACGACAAACTTCCTGCAACAAGTAAGTTTAAGCCAGAATCCCAGGTGCAATGGTTAATAGATACGCCTGAGCGACTTTTGCAATATCAGGAAGTTGCTAAGAGCCTGGGTTTGCAGATGCGAATTAACTTTGAAATCGATGTCGGTTTGCATCGTGGTGGATTTGAAGACCCAGAAAGTATTTTGCCCATGTTAGATATTATTAAGTCAGATCCAGATCATCTCACGTTTGCTGGTTTTATGGGTTATGAACCTCAGTTAACTGGCATGCAAGCGACGCTACGTGACCCTGCCGTGCAGCAGGTACTGGATATTTATCGTGGATTTATCGCAAAGGCAGAATCAGCCGGCTACGATCCAGATAAGATCACGCGAAATGGTGCAGGTAGTCATACCCTTGGTATCTATGGTGAAGACAGGGTGATGAATGATCTGTCGGCAGGCTCGGGTATTGTGAAGCCCACTGATTTTGACACCTATCATCTTAGTCAAAATGTACCTGCGCTATTTATTGCCAGTCCGATCCTTAAGCGTTACGACCAATTACGAGTACCTGGTGATCCTGCAGTCGCTGAACTTCTGCCGATATGGAATCCCAACATGCAGCGTATCTACTATATCTATGGAGGCTATTGGAAGGCGAAGGTCGTCTCCCCAGGGGGTGTACCGGAACCGATTTACCAGAGTACTAATCAGAGTCCCTATACGACATCTAACAAGGTTGATCTGCAGGTCGATGACTATTTTTTCTTTCGCCCAACACAAAGCGAGTTTGTCATGCTGCAGTTTGGTGATCTACTGGTGATAAATGAAGCAGAGGTCGTCGATACCTGGCCTGTTTTTCAGCAAACGGGTTAGATGAGTTTTAACTAGATCAGTCGCCGGCCTATCTCGTTTACACTAGCCTTCAGGTCTGAATAGATTCAGGTGTACAGCGGCGGCGGTTGCCTCGGCCCGGTTGTGTACATTCAGTTTTGAATAGATATTCTTTATATGGTGAGAAACCGTATTGCTCGATATGACCAGTAGGTTGCTGACTTCTTTTACCTGACAGCCTTTTGCAATCAGCTGTAGGATTTCACTTTCTCTAGAAGTGAGATCTTCTGGGAATTCCTCTGCCGTAACGGCTTCTTTGTCTGCAGTACGGAAGAAGTTCAAGATCGACTGGGCGATGTTAGAAGAGAGCGCAAGCTTGCCAGCGATAACGTCTTCGAGAAATTGTTGTAACTCCTCCGGAGAATGACCTTTTATCAGATACCCATCTGCACCGGCACGCAGCGCGTTAAACAAATTCTCATCATCGTCGAATATAGTTGTCATCACGCATTTGGTCTGCTGTGAATTTGCCTTGATGGATTGCACGACCTCAATGCCATTTCCGTCAGGTAAGCCTATGTCTATGAGCGCCAGATCAAATCGCTGGGTTTCAAGTAGCTTCAAGGCATCTTTGATCCTGTTAGTCGATTCAACCTTTACTGAGGGAAATGTTTTGTGGCAAACGGATTCTAGTACCTTTGCCGCATCCGGGTGATCCTCCAGAATGAGTACGGTCTGGACTAGCAAAGTAGTGGTCATGCTAGCCTCGCCTTAACAGGTACTGATAAGTGAACAGATGTGCCTTCTGAGGTTTTCCAGCGGAGCGTGGCATTCATATCCTCGGCGCGACTAAAGATATTGTTTAGTCCATTGCCACGGCTCACGGTTGCTATGTCGAAGCCCCTGCCATTGTCCTTATAGTGAAATGCCAGACCTTCGCTGTTAGTTCTAACGCTTAACCAACAGTCGCTCGCGCCTGCATGTTTAACTGTGTTGTTAATCAGTTCACGGAACATACTTAAAATATCAAAGTAATGAAATGAAGGTATCATGCTTGTGTCATCAAGAATGTTATCATCCCAGTTCAAATTTAGCCCCACCGCTTTACAGGCCTGTTCACAAACCTGTCGCAGGTCAGCTACCAGTATTGGAATTTCCACAGGCGTCTGCTTAATAGCTTTGAGCAACTCCCGTAATTGATCCAGGGTTTCTGAGGCAAGATCTTTTGATTGCTTGCTCTCCGATGTATATATCATGGAGATAAGTTTGCTGCCTATCTGGTCATGGAGGTCGCGTCGAATTCGTTCTCTTTCTATAAGCTGGCCTTTAGCTATCCCATCTTTATGTTCCAGTAAACGAACAAAAAGTTGTCCGAGTGAATTGACCAGGTCTGTGTCTCGATCATCAAAAAGTCGCGTGCCACCTTCTGCATAGTTGAGAGCCATTGCCTCAGCAAAACGATTGGGCGCGACAATGAGCGACTGCCCCCGGTCGGACAAGTGGGTTTTTGTTGCCTCTGCAGCAGGTTCAATGCTTATCGGGTTAAACAAACCCTCGAGCACAGATTGCCAGAGTTTTGCTGGTTCAAGTTGATTTGCAAGAGAGCCCTCGACAAGCCGATCTGCTGCCTCGCTAAACATACCCTGGTAGTTGCGTTGGCGTGCGTTAGTCATACGCCCATATAACAATTGTCGAAGAGGAAAATAGATAAATAGAATAATCGCGGTGGTTATTGCGGTGGAGTTAGCAAGATTTATATTGGTGAAATATACAAGCCCTGCATCCATTCCCACAAACAATAAAGATAACAAGGTCCATTGATAAATGGCGCCTGTGTGTTTTTCAAAATGGAAAAATCTTAGTCTCGCAACCCCAATGCTGATGAGAAAGAAACCAAAAGCAATTAAGGTGGTGGTCCAGGTGCGATTAAGAATTGCTTCTGCACCCGTCACAACAGGGATGAAGTAGGCAAGGAAAAACAGCAATGGCGTTAGCGCCGCTGCAAACAGGATCCATATAGCTTCAGTATTTGCGAGCGGGTTATTTCGACTCTTAAACCACTGGGCGACACAAATCAAAAGTATGACCAGGTAACCTAGCAACTCAATGATGTAGACCTCGTGATAGCTAAAATACAGTAGCTGATCGAATGGCCCACGACTGGTATCCCAGCCATCTAGGAGAACAACCAGTGTGTAGAGGCAAACACTACCGATAATGATTCTTGTGAGTCGCGCTGCGTGTGGCAGGGCCTGGGGGAAATACAAAAAACAGGTGGCGGCAAACACCACCAGCATAAAGTTACCGACCCCAACTAGTTCAAAGATTAGCCAGTACAGTGGTGCTGGTAGAAAATACATCTCAATCTGATAGAAAAAGCTCGCACTAATTGTTGCTAGACCAAGCCCAAGCCCCGACAGCGTGATACAGCTGATATCGTGATCCCGGGGACGCCAGGCCCAGACAAGTGCTGGCAATAACCAGCAAAGAAGGCCAAGGAAAATGCACCACCACACTTCCCAGCTGATTGATCCAACTGGCCTTGGGTGATCAAGGTCAAGTGTGAGTTGTTTGCCATCGGCAGTGCTAATGCTAATGGGGGAAGAGGAGAGCAGTTCACTCATGAGGTTGTTCGACTCTATGAGTGAACCGATAGTATCGTGCTGTTGGCGCGCAATAGTGGTCGATGGCGGATAGTAATAAGTTGATGGAGAAATGGTCAGGCCATTGGTGGCACTTATCTCTGTGATGATATCGCCAATGCGCAGACCTTTTTCTTTCACCCAGTCGTCAGCGCGCGTGACGACCATCTGGTCCTCGATATTCGCTTCAAGCTCGAAGCCTGTATAGGGTGGTACAAAGACTAACCAGACTAGTCCTGCCACATAGCATATCGCGGTGAAGATGATGACATTGGTCAAGAATCTTGGGCTTAACATGCAACTAATTGAGTCAGGGGTAAGTTGTTAGAGATAGAGTATTTTGAATGGAATTGCAATTCTAGTGAACATAAAAAAAGCCCGGGATCTCAGGGGTGAGGTCCCCGGGCTGGTTATTAGTTACTTAAACTTAAGTTTTGGTTAATCAGGCCACCGAGAGCGCTTGTTCAAGGTCTGCAATAATGTCATCGATATGCTCGATACCAATACAAAGACGAATAGCCTCAGGTTTGACCCCGGCAGTCAATTGCTCGGCTTCTGTTAGCTGACGGTGGGTGGTGGAGGCTGGATGACAAGCCAGGCTTTTCGCATCACCGATATTAACGAGCCGTTTAATCATTGTCAGAGCATCATAAAATTTTACTCCGGCATCAAATCCACCTTTCACGCCAAAGGTCAGGAGCGACGCGGGTGTACCTTTACAGTATTTTTTCGCAAGTGCATGGCCAGGATCATCTTCAAGTCCAGCAAAGCTAACCCAATCCACCTTACTATGACCTTGTAGGTACTTCGCCACAGCATTGGCATTTTCACAATGTCGTTCCATCCGGAGGTTCAAGGTTTCGAGACCCTGGAGAATAAAAAATGCATTCATTGGTGACAGGGCAGAACCGGTATTACGAAGCGGTACCGTTCTAGCGCGACCGATAAACGCAGCTGGTCCAAAGGCTTCCACATAAACAACACCATGATAGGCAGGTTCAGGCTCATTTAATTCAGGATAGCGGGCCTTATTCTCTGCCCAGGGGAATTTGCCTGAGTCGACAATAATGCCGCCAATCGTCGTACCGTGACCACCGATGTATTTCGTCAGGGAGTGAACAACAATATCAGCACCGAATTCGAAAGGTAGACACAGGGCAGGAGATGCCACTGTGTTGTCAACGATAACGGCGACACCATGACGATGCGCTGCCTCGCAGACTGGCTGAAGATCGATAATATTACCTGCAGGGTTACCAATACTTTCACAGTATACGGCCTTTGTATTGTCATCAATCAGGGCCTCAATCGCCTCAGCAGAATCGTCTGCAGCGAATCGCACCTCGATACCCTGACTCGGTAGCATATGTGCAAATAGGGTATAGGTGCCGCCATACAATTGAGGCGTGGAAACAATATTGTCCCCTGCTTTGGCAATAGTGAGGATTGCATAGTTGATAGCAGCCATACCGGAGCTAACCGCAAGGGCGCCAACGCCACCTTCCATTGCAGCCATACGCTGCTCCAATACATCATTAGTTGGATTCATAATGCGTGTGTAGATATTGCCAGGAACAGCCAGATCAAATAGATCTGCGCCATGCTGGGCGCTATCGAACTCATAAGCTGCTGTCTGGTAAATCGGTGTTGCAACGGATTTTGTTGTCGGATCCGTGACGTATCCAGCGTGAATGGCGATTGATTCCTGCTTCATTGAGTTTGCTTCCTATGGTTCAGTTACGTGTATACCTCATGATCTCCTAATCTATGAAAACGAGTCAAAGAGGCAATGATTAAAAGTTGAAGGGTCTGCCTGCTATTGTACAAAGAAAGATGTCCTTTGGCCGCTAGCGGACTGGCCGGGCACCCATTTCCAGATGCACATTGCTATCCCTATAGGGATGTTGTCTTGCAAGCTCTTCGTTGAAGCTAATGCCAAGTCCTGGCGCGAGCGGTGGGATGGCGAAGCCGGCTTCCCATTTAAGGCTGTGGTGAATTAACGCCGAGGCAAACCCTGAGCCATCCTCGATACTTTCGAGGATTAAGAAGTTAGGGGAGCAGGTTGCAAGTTGAATATTTGCTGCGGCGACAATTGGACCGCAATAGAGATGCGGTGCAATTTGCCCATAAAATGCCTCTGCCATACCAGCAATTTTTTTTGCTTCTAGCAGGCCACCCACACGGCCCAGGTTCATTTGTAAAATTGCTGCTGCCTGATGTTTCAGGACGCTAGCGAATTCATATTTGGTGCAGAGCCGCTCACCTGTTGCGATAGGGATGCTTGTCTGGCGAGCGACTCTGGCCATTTCATCGACATTATCTGGTGGTGTTGGCTCTTCAAGCCAGAGTGGGTCATAGGCTTCAAGTCTTCTTGCGAGCCTAATGGCACCTGCTGCTGTAAATTGGCCGTGGGTGCCAAATAGTAAAGACGCCTTATCACCAACCGCTTCTCGCAGCGTGCTGACGAATGCCTCCGATCGATTGAGTTCCTCTTCCGTTGGCATACCCGGGTCATAGACAGTAAATGGACCAGCAGGGTCGAACTTCAGCGCAGTAAATCCCTGCTTTAAATAGTCCAGGGCCCGTTCAGCCGCGCGGGTTGGGTTGACGTATACATGATCTGGATCTGGTTCATCGGGATAGACATTGCCAGTATCTGGATAGATATAGGTGTAGGTACGTAATCGCTCATGTACCTTACCGCCAAGAAGTTCATAGACAGGCTTCTCAACGGCCTTACCAACAAGGTCCCAGCAAGCCATTTCAAATCCTGATAAGACCCCGACCAGGGAAATATCCGGGCGGAGGGTATAGCCAGTGCCATATGCTCGTCGCCAGAGTGCCTCAATACGAAAAGGATCCTGGTCTAGCAGATGGCGTTCAAACATATCATCAGCCATAGCAACAATTGCGTCAGGACCAAAGGTGTCGCAGTAGATTTCACCATAGCCGACCATGCCATTGTCACAAGTTAATTTTACAAAAATGAAATACCGACCGCCGAACCCAGGAGGAGGATTGGCGACAACAAAAGATTCAAAAGCAGTAATTTTCATGATGAGCCTGGGCAGTCGATGGGCAGCGACGACCATAGCAAGATTGAATAGGTTTCATCCACTGCCTGTGATTGAAGCCTGTGCATTTAGTACTTCAAGAAAAGCCGCGGCATACTTGTCACGTTTTCGTTCTCCGACGCCAGGTAGTCTGCCAAAGTCGCTGATAGATTGCGGCATTGTTTCCGCCATAGCCCGCAGGGTACTGTCATGGAATATGATGTAAGGCGGAACGCCTTGTTGTTCCGCGAGTAACCGCCGACATTCACGGAGGGCTTCCCAGAGTTCAATATCAATATCTTCCGGCAAGGGCGTCCTGGTTTGTTTTGCGCTGGCTTTTTGTTTGATGTCCTTGCGAAATGCGATGGTCTCTTCGCCACGCAAAAGCGGGCGGCACTTTTCTTCTAGTTTGAGGCCGCCATACCCATCAAGGTCTACATTGACATAACCACGCGCGACGAGCTGGCGAAAAACAGAGCGCCAGCTATTTTCATCTAGCGATTCACCAACACCGAAGACTGCCAGTTTGTGGTGGTCAAATTGGATGATCTTATCTGAGGACTTGCCGCGTAATACATCAATCAGATGATTTACACCGAAACGTTGCCCAGTCCGATAAATTGCACTCAAGGCTTTTTGTGCTGCTTCGCTACCATCCCAGGTTTCAACAGGTGTAAGACAGGTATCACAGTTTCCGCAGTAAGCATCGGTTTGCTCATCGAAATAGCTAAGCAGCGCTTGCCGCCGACATGTAGTAATTTCGCAGAGTCCTAACATCGCACTTAGTCGATGTTGTTCGAGGCGTTTGTGTTCCTCACTACCGTTTGATGTGTCGAGCATTTGTCGTAACTTGATCACATCCTGCAAGCCATAGACCATCCAGGCATCAGCCGCTAGACCATCCCGGCCCGCACGGCCAGTTTCCTGATAATAGGCTTCAATGGTTTTCGGTAGATCAAGGTGAGCCACGAATCTAACGTCGGGCTTATCGATCCCCATACCAAAAGCGATCGTTGCAACAATGATTACCCGCTCTTCTCGAAGGAATCGTGACTGGTTTTCTGCCCGGACTTCTGTCGCCAGGCCAGCATGGTAAGGCAATGCTTTGAATCCCTCGGCCTGCAGCCAGGCGGCAGTTTCTTCTGTCTTCTTGCGGGATAAGCAATAAACAATCCCGGCATCGTCTGGATGTTCTTGTTTTAGAAACCGAAGCAATTGAGCTTTTGGACTTTGTTTCAAATTAATTCGATAGCGGATATTTGGTCTATCGAACCCGGCAAGAAAGTGGGCTGCATTCTCAAGTGATAGTCGCGTAATGATATCTTTCTGGGTTCGGCTATCTGCAGTTGCCGTCAGAGCAATGCGTGGCACCCTGGGAAATTCCTCTGCCAGTAAACTCAAGGATAAATAGTCCGAGCGGAAATCATGACCCCACTGGGAAACACAGTGGGCTTCATCAATTGCGAAGAGGCTAATGTTTGTAGACTTAAGTAATGCCAGTGTCCGGTCTTGCACTAATCGCTCCGGTGCAATGTAGAGCAGGTCCAGTTCACCGTGCCGGAATGCATTTTCGATTTGATTTGCGGTTTCCCCATCGAGAGATGAGTTTAAGAAACTCGCGCGAACCCCAAGCTCTTGTAGTGCATCCACCTGATTTTGCATCAATGCAATCAACGGTGAGATGACAATGCCGCAGCCTTCCCGGACCATAGCGGGAATTTGATAACACAAGGACTTACCGCCACCGGTAGGCATAATTAGCATTGCGCTATTGCCTTCAATTAGCGTGCTTATGACCTTTTGTTGAGGGTCACGAAAGGCGTCAAAACCGAAAGTTTGCTTGAGTAGATCACGGGCATTATTCATGGTGTAGAGTATACGGACTTGTAAGGCTAATGACTGTAAGCCTCCGTCCGAAACTTGTGGCTGTTTAGATAGTCTTGTCAGTTGCGAGGAGAACCAAAAAAGCCCACAGACCATGTGAGCTTTTTAGGTGTAAAGCGAGGCTAAAGGCGTCTAACCCATATGATAGACAGCACACTTATTACCATCAGCATCACGAAAGTAACCGCCATAGAAGGTGGGCATTCGTTCGCCGGCAGGCCCCTCATCTGTTGCACCAAGCTCAATAGCCCTGGCGTATAGCTTGTCGACATTTTCTCGAGAGCCAGCTGGAAATGCGATCATATTACCGTTACCACAATTTGGTTCTTCTTCGTTGTAGGGCGTACAAACTGCGACACAGGGCTTGTCCATGGCTTCACCGATAAAGGCGATACGGCCCATGTCGAACAGTAGTTTTGCACCGAGGGGTTCAAGTAGTGCGAGGTAAAAAGCTTTGGCTTTTTCCATGTCCCTGGTACCGATAGTAACGTATCCAATCATAAGTATTCCTATGCGAGTAAAAAGACAAAATAGTCGAGCGCAATCATACTGCTCAACAATGAAGGGAGAGAAGTAGGGAATTGTTGTTATTCCTATTTAGCGCTCAATGGCCAGTATCAATAACGTTATTTTCTAGTAGCTCAGGAATACGTGCGGCCATGCCGATTTCTTTTAGAATTTCCTCGGTATGTTGTCCAACTGTCGGTGCCGGGCCGCCACCTTCCGCCACAGATTTTGAAAATCCAGGTGCGGGGCGAGTTTCTCGCAGTAGACCAGCCACGGGATGATGAGCTTCCTTGAACATCTTGTTATGTTTGATTTGCGGGTCAGATGGCAGTTCTGCCACATCTCGCATACGTGCAAAGGGCACATTGTGGGCGTTAAGTCGTTGCTCAGCTTGCTCGAGGGTTAGCTTTGACGCAGCATCACTGACGACCGTATTCATCATCTCGATATAGGCAACTCGATTATCCATGCGGGCTTCAATGGTGCTGAATCTTTCGTCTTTAGCGAGTGCGGGCAATTCATAAGCACGACACATACCAGTAAATTCATTGTCTGACAAAATCATTATGGCGCCCCAGCCATCTGCGAATTTCATTAGCTGTCCAGAGCCACCAATGGGTGGACGATGTTCGATGGGATTTTCTGCATCTTCACCAAGGAGGATGCTATCAGCACCAGCATCAGGCCAGAGAAACGCAAGCGCAACGTCAAGCATAGATAATTCGATATGTTGCCCCTCCCCAGTTCGACTTTTGTAAAACAGTGCCGCACAGATGGCCTGACAACCGTCATGCGCTGTGAGTTTATCCATGATGAGTTGATTCACCTGTTCAGGACCTTCGCCACGCTTTAAACCTTGCACATGGGCAATACCAGAGTAGGTTTGAATGATTGGATCATAAGCACGTTTTGCTGCCTCAGGACCAGTCTGACCAAAGCCAGAGATAGAAAGGTAGATCAAGCCGGGATTAATCTTAGATAGCTGCTCGTAACCGACACCTAGCCGGTCAGCGACGCCAGGTCTAAAGTTCTGAATAACAACGTCAACCTCTGCCGCAAGCTTTGTGACGATTTCCGTGGCTTCTGGCTTTCCGAGGTCAAGTGCAATCGATCGTTTTCCCCGGTTTAACATATGGAAGAAACCCGAATAGCCTTGCCTGCTGCTGCCCACGTGACGCTGAATATCACCGGCGCCACAGCGTTCAACCTTGATCACCTCAGCACCTTGATCACCAAGCAGTGTCGCAGTGAGAGGGCCAGAGACCACTGCCGACAAATCTAAAACCTTTACACCCTGCAGTGGTCCTGCCATTTGATCTTCCTTTTATTGCTATTGATTGTTGAGGATTATTGTTCGGTTATTCAATGTAGCGGATATTTAGTTATTATGTCGATCTCAATGAGGGGATCCATATGTCATTAGCAATGAGTAAAAAAGAGCGAGAAGAATTTCTTGCTGGCCTACATGTTGGCGTTATAAGCATGAATAGACAAGATGCAGGACCGCTCTCGGCACCTATTTGGTATAGCTATGAGCATGGACTTGTGTCGGTCTTGACGAACGCCGAGAGCAGGAAAGGCAAGCTCATGCAGTTAGGCGATCGATTTACCCTGGTTGCACAAACGGAAGTTGCACCTTACCAGTATGTTTCCGTCGAAGGCGTTATCGTCTTAAGGGAGCCGTCGACGATCACTGATACATGCCAAATGGCGATTCGATATCTTGGTGAAGAAATGGGTAACACCTATGCTGAAGGATCGAATGAAGAGGGTAGTCTACTAATAAAAATGAAACCGGAGCGTTGGCTAACTGTTGACTATGGTAAGCAATATTAGCTGCATCTAACCAATTATATTAAGGGGAGTTGATATGGCTGTTTGTGTTAATCCCATTACGCCGGGTATTGGTGCTGAGGTTCTTGGTGTAGATTTGCGTGTGCCGCTAAGCGAAGCGCAAACATCTGAACTTAGAGAACTGTGGTTGAAGCATCTTGTGCTGTTTTTTAGAGATCAAGATTTAACCCTTGATCAACACAAGGCTTTTGCGAGAAATTTTGGTGACTTACATATTCATCCCAATGTGCCTGGCCACCCAGATCATCCCGAAGTGCTGGTCATTCATGCAGATGAGCATTCCAAACAAGTGGCAGGCCATGGCTGGCACACAGATGTGAGCTGCGATATAGAACCGCCTTCCGGCAGTATCCTGAGGCTCGAGCAGGTGCCCGATAGTGGTGGCGATACCCTTTTTGCAAATATGTATGATGCCTATGATGCGCTTTCATCTTACTGGCAGAATTTTCTTCTTGGGTTGACAGGAGTCCATGAGTCAGCACATGTGCACGGGACAAAGTTTTACAAGGCCAATATCGCAGAGGGTAATTTTGCTCGCGCTGAACACCCTGTCATCAGAACCCATCCGGAAACCGGCCGTAAGTCACTATATGTTAATAGTGCATTTACAACGCGCATCAAGGGCATGACCGCCCGAGAAAGTAAGGCGACGCTGGAATTCCTCTTTGACCATCTTTCCCGGCCAGATTTTCAGTGCCGATTTAACTGGCGTGCAAATTCAATTGCAATGTGGGACAACCGGTGTGCGCAACACTATGCAACCTGGGATTATTTTCCCCAGGTAAGGCATGGCTACCGCGTCACACTATGCGGCAACAAACCTTATTTGGAGATGTAACAAAATGAGTAAGAAGATTGATACAGGTACTGATCACCTGCTGGTGGAAATCAC
>CBDUKY010000032.1:0-13478 GCA_965367925.1 uncultured Pseudomonadales bacterium
TAAAGCCTTCTGGGTATTTCACCCAGCGCCAGTGACCGACCCGGTAAAAGGGCTGATAGAAACCTGGTACGAACGAGCCATATTCATGATGAAGTTCTGTCATCTTGTGAGCCAGTTCGACCATTTCATCTTTGTCGGAAGATGCGCGATAAGCGTCAATCATACGATCCATCTCTGGTACCGCCATTTCTTCCAGGTTGTTTGTCTGGGTTTTGATTTTGCGATTTGGATTGACACTACCATCTTCCAGGTATGGTACGTCATAGGCATTATCAGAATGGTAGGTTTCCCAGAAACGCGGATACATCTCTAACGAGACACTAAAGGCTGAGAGATGAATGTCGTGTTTCTTCTCCTGGACTTTTTTCCAACCAGCGGTGCCATCAAGAACTTCTACCCGGAAATCTAAACCAGCGCGGCTTGCTTCTTCTTTGAGAATAGTTAGTACGTCTTTCAAGCTTTCATAGCCAGTAGACAGCGTAAAGCTCAAACGTTCGCCTTCAGCATTAACGAGAATGCCGTCTGGTCCCCGTTCAACAAAGCCAGCTTTAGCGAAGTATTCCTGTGCCTTCTCAATATCATACTCACGGCTTTTCAGCGTTGGATGAGTGAATTCACCATAGCCGTCAGAGGATGTTTGCATTCTGACGAAATCATTGCGGAAGAACTTGTCGATAACTAGTTGAAAATTCGTCGCATGATGGATGCCAAGACGAATGTCTTGTTGATCAAGCAACGGTTGTGAAGAGTTCATCCAAAGACCATAGGTAGGCCTTGGGTGTTGGTTGTAAAAGACTGATTTGTGGATATAGCCGTTCGCTACATCCTTGTCATCGTCTGGCAACTTATCGTACCAGTATTCAGCGAGATTTAAGCCAAATTGGTCAAGGTCGCCTCGTTTGAATGCCTCAAAGACTTTGGGTGTATCGCGAATGACAGAAATATGTATACGGTCAAAATTGAAGCGGTTTTTAAGGAATTTATTGTCCTTTGCCCACCAGTTTTTGTCCCGCGTCAGGGTAATCGAAACACCCTTCTTAATGTCTTTATCATGAATAACGTATGGCCCAGTAGTTGGTTGGAATTTCCACTGATAGCGCTCTACATAGTCAGGACCCAACTCTTTAAAGAAATGTTGTGGAATCGGGTAAAGTTGAAGCACCTTATAGTCCATATCAGGCTTCGCTTCAGGGATGGTCACGGAGAAAGTGTAGTCGTCGTATTTGGTGATATTAGTATATTGCGTGGTAAACCAGTTGTTATACCAGGGGGCGACAATGTAGCTGGACTGGTACATAAAGAATAGGAACATGAAATCATCAGTCGTGATTTCCTCACCATCGGACCAGCGCGCCGCAGGATTTAGTTTGACATAGACGGTCTTGTTTTCACGATCAACAGCCCAGCGTTCTGCCAGCTGTGGATAGTGTTCAAATTTCTCAGGGTGGCGACGAGCTAGCTGCAGGATAGTGTCATCCAGGATGTAGGGTCTGAACGAACCATTAGAATCAGGACCAACCCAACGCAGGGTGCGAGGGAAGTCCTGGACAAAAGTATAGAGCGTACCGCCCTTTTTTGCCTCGTCAGAGCCAATTTCAGGGAGATGACTACCATCTTCCCAGGTTAGATTAGTTGGCATATCTGCAAGGGTTTTAAAAGAAAAGAAGTCAGGTTTAGATGCGTAATAGTCCAGTACTTCCTGGGTGTTATCTAGTACCTCCAGGTCCGCGACATCCTCATCTGAGCTACCACCGCAAGCGGCGAGTAATGAAATCGAACCAAGCAGGAACAGGTTTCGTAAGTTGTGGAATAGTGAAATATTCATGTGTTGCCTCAATATTTGGCGTCTTTGGTTATTTATAAACAGTAAATTTCTTGGGGTCGAATGATTCTCGAACTGCTTCACCGATAAAGGTCACGACAGTCAGAAGAACCACGAGGGTTACAAATGCTGACATGACAATCCATTCAGCTGTACGTAAGTTTGCCGTACCCTGTTTCAATAGTTCACCCAGGCTTGGCGTTGGTGCCGGCAAGCCGAAACCAAGAAAATCCAGTGCGGTGATGGCGGTAATTGCCGAGACCACTGTAAATGGCATAAACGTCACCAGGGTCGATAAAACATTCGGTAGTACATGCCTGAATATAATTCTGAAATTCGACGCGCCCATGATCCGCGCCGCGGCAATATAGTCTCTTGATTTTTCTTTGTAGGTTTCCGTGCGCATGTAGTAGGTCATGCTGGTCCAGGAAAATAGCACCATCACCGTTAATAGGATCGCAATCCGCATGGGGATGGCAAAGGTAGACGGCACCACAGAAAAAACAATAATAACCATGTACAGGAAGGGAATGTTCGACCAGATCTCAATGAGCCGTTGAAATACCAGATCGAAGGTGCCTCCAAAGAATCCCATGGCACAGCCAATCGTGATCCCAATAAGATAAACCGCAACCATAAACGCCATGGAAAACAGCAACGCGATCCGGGTGCCGTACACGAGTCTTGCGAGGATGTCGCGACTCGTCGTATCAGTGCCTAGATAGTGTTTTTGCTCGAAACTTGGTGCTTCAGGTTTGTAGATATTTGTCGATGAGTGGTTTTCGTAAGCGTCGTATGGGACCAGGGGCATAATAATCCAGTTGTCACTGGACTCGGCTTCCCATTTTTTCTGGAGCTCACGGTAGTTAACTTCATAAGCGTAGTTCTCGCCAAAATCGGTACCTGGATGAAAAGCTGTGTAGGTCGGGAAATAGAGTTCTCCCTCATAGCTAACAACCAGTGCCCGGCTATTTACCCAGAGCTCTGCAATCAAGACGACAAACAGCAATGCACACAGAGCCAGGAAGCTGTAATAGCCACGTTTGATATCGCGAAAGCGACGGAGCTTTTTCAGGGTTTGTGGATTGAGATTTAGCATCTATTGGAACCGAATTCTGGGGTCAACCAGTGCGACCAGAATATCTGAGAGTATATTTCCGATCAGCAGAAGCAAGCTTGCAAGCAAAACCACCCCCATGACAACTGGATAGTCTCGGTCCAGGATTGCTGTGAGTCCAAGTAAACCAAAGCCGTTTATATCAAATACGGTTTCAATCAAAAATGAACCTGAAACAAGCAGGGTAATGTTCTGGCCAAAGGTAGTTGCGATTGGAATAAGGGAATTACGCATCGCATGTCTGGTTACAGCCTTTCTGAACGAAACCCCTTTGGCGATGGCCGTTCGAATATAGTCAGCGGCGAGATTGTCCATCAGGTGATTCTTCAACAGCAGGGTCGTAAACGCGAAACTGCCGATTAGATAGCAGATCAAAGGAAGAACTGAATGGTTGACGATATCCATGGTCTTACCCCAGCCAGAGAGTTCATCAAATCGTAAGCTCACAAAGCCACCCATGGGGAACCAATCCAGGCGAACAGAAAAATATAAGAGTAGTAGAGCGCCCAATACATAACCGGGGATCGCATAGCCGACAAAGATAAAAATCGAGGTGATGTTGTCGACCATGGTCTTGTGCTTTATTGCTTTCAGCACGCCTAAAGGGATACAGACTAAGTAAGTAATAACTAACGTCACAAGGCCATAGTATAGGGAAACAGGAAAGCGACTTTGGATAACATCCCATACTGGTTCATTGTAGCGATATGAAGAACCCAGATCGCCTTGTACAACCTTGCTTACCCAGTCGATATAGCTTTCCCAGAGCGGTTTATCAAAGCCGTAGTATTCTTTTAAGACCTGGAGCTGTGCATCGGACAGTGCCATACCTTGTCCGGCAACACCGGAACTACCGCCAGTCTGGGCACTGATCTGTTGTGATTCCATGATAGCGCGCTCAAGCGGGCCACCAGGCACCAGTCGAGTAATCGCAAATACAATGATGGTCACGCCCAGCAGTGTGGGCGGGATAAGTAACAATCTTCGAATAAAGTAATCGCGCATTCGTTATCTTATTTTGCAGCTGTTCTTTGTAGGTATGACAGCCTGATACACCGTGCAGACTTTTGGTCGCACAAATAAAAAGCCGCCCTGATTTGGCGACTTTCTGAACTGTTAGATGTTGCCACAAAGCGATCGGTGGGAAAAGTCGATTTGTCCCTTTTCGCTTTCTATTAGTCGAATCAATAAGTGAGTGTAGCTATTTTCCCTGAGGGTTCAGTTGTATGTAGCCGAAAAGCGCCAGATTCGAACCAATCTATATCAGGCCAAAATTCCCACATTTATAAAATATTTAGATTCGCCTTTGCCTAGAATCCATAATAATTGGATTGTGTGGTTATAAATTCAAAATACTTTATATAAATGGTTATTGGTGGGAAAAAAATACGATCGTTAGTTCATTTTACCAATGATTCGATAGATTTCATCAACTAGCTGTTTTGAGCGTGGTTTTTTTGCGGTGTCGGGTTGCATCTGATTCATCACATAGCCGAAGCCAAGATTTGCGACAGGATCAGCGAACCCCAATGAGCCACCGGCACCAGCATGACCAAAGGCTGTCATTTCCGGGCCATAGGCATTTTCAGTATTAAGTATAAATCCACGTGACCGACGAACGACGCCACCAGTGACGAGATCCACATTGGTTTCAACTTCCGGTACACAAGTGGCAGCTAATGCGGCCTCAGACATAATGCGAACATTTCCAAGCTGGCCACCATTTGCCATTGCGGCATAGACTTTTGCGATGCTCTCGGCGGTACCATGGCCATTGGAGGCGGCAAGTTCTGCATTGCGCCATGGCTTACTGCAAGCATCGCGAAAAGGGCTAATCGAAGGATTGAGTAATGATTTGACGAATAATTTTGTTGGTTTCACTGGTGCCTGATCGGGTGATTGGGGTGGTTGCTTGCGAGCACGATTTGGTCCGATTAACGTGGCGCAGCGATCAAACTCGGTATCTGCGAGGCCAATATGAAAGTCAGCCCCCAGCGGCTCAGCGATCGTGGTTTTAAAGTATTCACCCAGCGTTTTGCCGGTGATTCGCCTGACGAGTTCGCCAGGAAAATAACCCCAGGTGACAGCGTGATAGCCGGAACTAGTGCCAGGTGTCCAATAGGGCGCTTGTTCCTCCAGCAGATGAATCATCTTCTCCCAGTCGTACAGATCAGATACCTGCAGGGTTTGATCTACACCACAAAGACCCGCTTGATGTGAAAGTAGTTGAGCGACGGTGATATTGGCTTTGCCCTTTGCAGCAAACTCGGGCCAATAGTCTGCAACCGGCTTTTCAAATGCCAATTTCCCCTCCGAGACAAGGCCTGCGATCGCGGCGGTCGCAAGTCCTTTAGTGGTGGAATAGACGTTGACCAGGGTGTTGGCTTGCCAGGGTGAGGTTGCTTCTCGATCAGTGTAGCCACCCCAGAGATCAATGACTTTTTCGCCCTTGTAGTAGACGCATAACGCTGAGCCTACTTCTATGTCTTGCCACAAGGCCTGATAGACAGCGCGGATGGATTCGAAAGCCGGTGCAACAGTGCCGTTAATTGATATTGATTCAAAGTTGTCGTTCATAAGATGCCGCGAGTAGCTAATTTCTTGAAATACTAGCATGTTCAAATTCTGGCAGGTGGTTGTGTGATAATAAGCCCAATATGACTTAGACAGGGTGCGTAAATCGTGGACAGTTTTGAGGTCAAGCTGACCCGCATTCGGCCATTGAGTTCGACAACGAAAGACTTTCGCTTTGAACCCATTGACGACAGGACCATTGAGTTTTTGCCCGGGCAGTTTTATCGCTTCGTTTTTACTGACGAACAAGGTGAGTTTGAGCGTAGTTACAGTCTCTGTAACTTTGAGGATGAACAGCTAAGGGAAAGGGTGCTGGACCTTGTGATTTCTACCGTGAAAGGTGGCAGGGCAAGTGGTTTGTTGTTTGCTGCGGAACCAGGCCTGCGAGCCAGGGTTACCGGTCCATTTGGGCGATTACTGGTGCCCAGTACACTGCCCCGGAGACTTTTCCTTGTGGCAACAAGTGTTGGTATTGCGCCTTTTATGCCAATGCTGGCACAGCTCGCAGAGCCACTTCAGAACAATGAGGTGGAGGTTCATTTTCTATACGGAACCAGAGATAGATCGGAGCTTGTCTACGGTGAATCGTTAAAAGCATTTGCCGCAGCACATTCTGGCTTTCATTTGAGTGCCTGTTATAGCAGGCAAAACACCGGGGCACCCTTAGATAATGAGATTGAATTTTCTGGCTATGTGCAAGACAGATTAATGAGCCTCAAACCTGATCCAGCGACCGATCATATTTTGCTCTGTGGTAATCCTAAGATGATTGATGAAACCTATGCCAATCTGAAAGCACTGGGTTTTGGCGTTAAACAGGTGGTGCGAGAAAAATACGTGTTTGCAAAGGATAAGCAACAGGCATCGACCGGGAAGCCTGCAATGACAGATGCACAGAAAAAACTTATTGCCGAGAAAATGAAGAAGTATCAATAAGCTGGTAGGAAGTCAGGATTCAACAAAAGCCCAGTGCCAGGGCTCGTAGTCAATTGCTGATGGATTGTTTTTTGGGTATGAAAGATGAAAGCCAAAGCGCTCAGCATGGCTTAGCAGCCACGTAAATGCGGCGGTTGTATCAAAGCTTTCTTCTAATGCCTTACATCCAGGTGTTGTCAGATCGAGGGCTCTACCAGTGTGATGTTCACTGTATCCTGGTATCGCATTTACTTTTAAAATCGAATCGATAGAGTCCCCCCTGGCTAACTTCTTGCTAATCAACTGACATTGATAGTCTATGGAACGGTAGGCAGATACAAGTTGCAACACAATACTATCGTTGGCGGCGTTGTTTTGCATAGATTGCCATGCAAAGTAGGTCTGCTCTGTCATCTTTTGCGGCCTACCGAAAACATCTTGGCCAGCGTCAACTAGATGCCTGGCCTCCTGCTGAAGGGGTAGATTGCAAGCCTGGCAATGAGCGCTGGTTATGCCGAGTGCTTCGAGACGTTGTTCAAGATCCTTCATATGGACATGATACCCAGTAGCAATGCAATCAGTGCGAATATCGCGAAAAGTATCCAATAGCTAATGCCAAGCAGGACAAATTTCACAGAGGTGATAAACCAACCTTGTCGATAAGTGGCCTTCAGACTTAGATAAATATAGATAGCAATCCAGCAGGCGACGATGACCTGTAAACTGTCTCTAACCCCTTCGACAGGAATGAGGTTAAGTCCATCATCAACAATAAAAGCGATGTAGGCGAAGCTATGGGTATGGACAGCCCAGACAATATGTTCAGCGTAGTACCTGCCTTGCAAAACATATAGCACCTGCAACAGTGCGGCGAGGAACGGCAATAGGCAGAATACAAGGGGTGGTGCAAAGTCTAAAAACTGCTCTTTGATTGCGCCTGGTTCACTTTCATTCAACGCGATGGCTTTCTCTATTTGCCTGTTCAGGGTGGCAATAACCTTTGTTTCCATCTGGCTTGATAAGAAGGGTAGCGTGAGATCACCAACATAGTTGCCATCATCATTCGCAACAGTAATGGTATCGGCCTCTTCTGTGTTCTTATTCTCAAGGGACAGAATGTTTTCCAGAGATAGCAGAGAAAAAAAGATGATGCTTGTGACGAAATATAGCCGTACTGGTTGCACATATCTTGCTCTGCGCCCTGCAAAATATTCCTGGGTAAGAAAACCTGGACGAAAGAGTAAGGCAAGCAGCGTTCTCGCTGCCCTGGAATTAGGTTTTACAATATCTTCCAGTGCCTCGCTGAGCAGGGTTAACAGGTAACGATCAAAACCCTTTTGATTTTGGCCGCATTGGTAACAGAATTGACCATAAAGCGGGGCATGACAATTTGGGCAGGCGGGTTGCTCGGCTTCACTCGCGGGAGCAGTTGCTGGCTGTGGTTTTGTAGAATCCTCCACTTAACTTTTGTAGCCCGGATCTAGTCGATCGAGTTTTCTCAGCATCGCAGGCCAGACAAATTCACCGCGTTTGCGAAGAGATTCGGTGGTTGATCCGACGCGCCTGGTGTCAACAATATTCTGTGAGATTGGTGTCAGGTCAGCCCCTGCACTCTGTGCTAACACTTGAATTTGGCAGGCCGTTTCAAGGCGATAAATCTTTTGCCAGACACCACCGGCATTTGGGCCGCAAGCCAATGTGCCATGATTGCGTAAGATCATGGCATTGCTCTCGCCAAGGTCAGCGATGAGTCGCTCTCGCTCACCTAGATCAAGAGCGATACCTTCATAGTCATGATATTTCAGTTCACCATAGACGCTAAGTGCCGTCTGGTTTAATGGCAGTAGCCCATTGTCCTGACAAGACACTGCGATACCGTTAGGTGTGTGTAGATGTATCACAAAGTTTGCATCATGTCGTGCCATATGGATTGCACTATGAATCGTGAATCCTGCCTGGTTAACCGGATACTCACTTTCAGAGATCTTATTGCCATCAATATCAATCTTGATGAGTGAGCTGGCAGTAATTTCTTCGAACATCATGCCGTAGGGATTGATGAGGAACTGATTGTCGGTGCCAGGCACTCTGGCTGAAATATGTGTGTCGAGCATGTCATCCCAGCCTTGTAACGCGACCAGGCGATAAAGGGCTGCAAGATCAATGCGAACCTGTTGTTCTGCTGATGATATTGATGTCCTGGGGACCTCAGGTGTTGCGTCAGGGGTCATGAGTGTCCAACCCTTCTCGTTTTTAGCGTATGGACAACATTCTACTCTGACATCAGCCGATGCTGAAATAGCTGATATCAACCCCCGGGTTTAGGCAACAAATTTTTCCAGGTGATGATCAGTATTGCCAAATTGTGAATCTAGCACGGTCAAACGCTTGAAGTAGTGAGCGACTCTAAGTTCTTCTGTCATCCCCATACCACCATGGAGTTGGACTGCATTTTGTGCAACGAATCTAGAGGCCTTACCAATCAGGTATTTCAGAGCATGGATAGTGCGCTGGGTGTCTGCAGATCCTTGTGTTTCTAACATGGTAGCTTTCATGGTTAGTGATTTTGCCAGTGAATACTCCACAAACATTTCTGTCATGCGATGTTTCAGTACCTGAAAATCACTTAGAGGATGGTCAAACTGATTTCGCTGTTTTGTATAAGCAATGGTGTCTTTGTATAAGACTTCCATGGCACCGACAGCTTCAGCAGACAAGGCCAGAATGGCGCGATTAGCTATCTTTTGCAGCAGAGGAAAACCCTGGTCTAGTTCACCAAGCACGTCTGAATTGCTCACAGCAACATTTTCAAACTTGATTTCTGATGCTCTTAGTCCATCAACGGTAGGATAGTCTTCCCGACTTAGTCCCTGGGCTTTTGCGTCAACAATAAACAGGGTAATGCCTGCTTCAGATTGGCTGTCACCACTCGTGCGCGTTGCCACAACGATAGTGTCAGCTGTGGCTGCGTTTAATACGACTGACTTGGCACCATTGATTTTAAAGCCGTCTCCGTCTCTGGTTGCAGTTGTCTGGATATTATTTAAATCATGGTGTGCTTGTTGTTCTGCATAGGCAAAGGTTGCGGTTTTCGACCCATCGATAAAGCCCTGAAGTAAGGCTTCTTTTTGTGCCTGGGTGCCTGCCTCGCTAATGGCGAAGCCTGCCATGACAATAGTCGGTAAAAAGGGTTCAACTACCAGACCTTTACCAAATTCTTCCATCATCACCATGGTATCGACTGGTGATCCGCCTATACCACCATCTTCCTCGGGGAAGGGCATGGCTAGCCAACCAAGATCTGCGAATTGTTGCCAATTTTCCGAGGAGTAGCCCTGTTCTGTGGCGGTGATCTTGTTACGTTCACTTATGTCGTACTTGTCTTCAATAAATTTGCTCACGCTATCTCTGAGCAGATTTTGTTCTTCTGTGTATGAGAGATCCATGTGCTTATCCTAAGTCCAATACTTTTTTGGCGATGACGTCTTTTTGTACTTCACTGGCGCCGCCGTAAATTGTTGTTGCCCTTGTGCCTAGATAGCTACTCATGGCTCCCTTAGCGAATTTGTGACCAACCGGGTTACCCCAGGCAGCACCATAGACACCAGCGGCTTCAATATTGAGTTCTGAAATGCGCTGCTGAATTTCGGTGCCTTTTAGCTTCATGATCGATGACTCAGGACCAGGATCACCACCCGCAGAAACCTGGGCCAGGGTTCGAAGTTCGGTAAACTCGAGGGCTAGTAGTTCTGCTTCTAGTGCACCAACTTTGTTCCGAAATGCTGGTACATCCATTAAGGTACCGTCGCCAACAGCTACTTTAAGTGCATTGGCTTTAGCCTTTTCAAGTGCCAGTACGGAATTTTGAATACCGGCAAGACCTGTACGTTCATGAACCAATAAACCCTTAGCGTAAGTCCAACCCTTACCTTCCTCGCCTATTCGCTGGTCGACAGGTACCTTCACATTAGTGATGTAGACCTCGTTAACTGAGTGGCTACCACCCAGGGTAATGATCGGTTTTACCTCAATGCCGGGATCGTCCATTGGGATAAGTAAAAAGGTAATGCCTTCTTGTTTCGGTCCATCACTGGAAGTCCTGGTCAGGCAGAACATCCAATGGGCAATGTGAGCCAGGGTAGTCCAGATTTTCTGGCCGTTAACAATATAATGTTTGCCATCTTCGGTAAGTTCAGCCTTTGTCTTCAGGTTAGCCAGATCAGAACCAGCACCTGGTTCCGAATAGCCCTGGCACCAGTTGACGGAGCCGTCTCGAATACCGGGCAAAAATCGATCTTGCTGTTCTTTGGTGCCATAGTTCATCAGGATCGGGGCAAGCATGCCAACACCAAACGGTAATTGAGGTGGTGTTGCGTGACGCGCCATTTCGCGGCCGAAAATATATTGCTGGGTAGGTGTGAATCCTGGACCGCCGAATTCGACAGGCCACTTATGCACATCCCAACCACCCTTGTCAGCCAGTGCTTTGAACCATTCACCCCGTTTGGTCCAGAGGTCCATACCTTTGGGTAGATTTTCCTTAATGAAATCCTGGACTTCTTTTTCGAAGTCAAGGTCTTCCTGGCTAAATTCAATATCCATGACAAGATTACCTGCGAGCTATGTGAATTAAGCGGCCGCTTAGAACAATTCACTTATGTTCAAAAAGCCGTCCCTCAATATATGACCAATACCCGTGAGCCACAACTGGGCTTAGCCTACGAATAGTGTCGAATAAGTTGTCTGAATGAATTACAGCTGCCTGAGGAAGGACTCGGTTGTGTCATTTGCTGGAAAAAAAGTTTCTATGCGAATTTCTTGTAGGGTCACATCCTGTGGGGTGCCGAAAGTAGAAATCAAAGAGAAAAACGTTAGCTTGAGTCCAGGTTTCTCTAATTCGAAGGTGAGATAGGGTTTGAAACCATCTGGAGGTAGATGGGTATCTGGCATATCCGGATAATTGCTGATTTCGTCTAGTAGTTCTCTGGCCTCTCGATTATAGGGATTTGAATTAAGCTCGCTGTTCAGGTTATTCAAAAAGTACTGACCGAGTATCTGCCAGTTGTTAGTAAAGGCCCGTAGTCCTTTTGGATGCAGGCTGAGCCTTAGTACATTTGGCGCCTTGCCTGGGCCTATGTCCTGCCACACAGTTGTCGGATTAACGAACTCACCGAATACCTTCAGATTGGCATTGTTCATCATCAAGATGTTCCAGTTTCGATCTACCACAATGGCGGGAAAAGGTTCGTGATGTTTTAGCATCACGTCTAACGCGTGATGGGCCTGGGTAAGCTCTTCCTGATCGATACCCGCATGGGAATAAACGCCAGTGTAGCCAGCAGCATTTAATAGCGCATTTTGTTCTCGAAGTGGTAATTCCAGTGAATTCGCCAGCAGTAATACCATCTCTCGACTGGGGCTCGAGCGACCGGATTCGAGAAAGCTGAGGTGGCGTTGAGAGATGCCAGCAGTCAACGATAGGTCTGACTGGCTGTGTTTGCGAATTTTTCGCCAGTTTCTCAGTAGATCTGGAAATTTGGCCGGTTGGTTTAGCAGGGCTACGCTGGTCATAAGGCAGGTCCTATTGAATCATGATTAGATTCTAGCGCGATTCTTGAATGAACATGATTACGTCACGGGTAATAGCTACTGCTTTAGCAGTATGCAACCAGCCTGATGTGGCCGTTTGAGTAGCTCAGTACAAAAATGCTCAGCGGCGTGAAGATAGCTAAATGGGCCTGTCTGAATTCGATAAACTCGTCGGTTATTGGCTTGTTCTACCAGGCTGAATTTGGGTAGTTTGCCTTCAAAAAGGCTCGCATTTTTCTCCGTCAGAATGTCCCAGAGGCGATTGGCGGCCGTCCGGGTGCCCATTGCGCCTACCTGAACCCAATAATTGCCCTCATCAATCGTATTTTGCTGGTCGGGCTGGCCGAAACGAATGTCTGTTGGCAGGCTCAGATCCCAGTCTTTAGACCATGCAAGCGGTTGTTTTGGTCGGACGTCGGCATTGAGTTCTGCCAGCTTGTCTTCCGCCTTCTCGTAACCCTGCTCGGCGGCCTTTTTAAGCCAATAGGTGGCCTTTTGTTCGTCCATCTCAACGCCGATTCCCTCTGCGTACATAATCGCCGTGTGGAATTGAGCTGGTGCAAAGCCCCTGCGGGCAGCGGTCAGATACCATCGATAGGATTGGGCGAGATCAGGCTTTGTACCTTCGCCAAATTTGTACATTAGTCCGAGAATACTCTGTGCCCTGACATCCCCGGCCTGGGCAAGTGGATGAAAGGCTGCCAGTGCATCGGCGTATTGCTTGTCTCGATAGAGCTGGGCTGCCGCATCAAAATCTGCTCTGGCAATTGTTGGCAAACCAAGGAGCAAACTTGCGAAAAAGCCCAAAAGTGCACCTTTTGTCACGATCATCGCTTCTCATTACCACGCTTATAATTCCCTGTTGCCCTGGCCATCAGCCGCTGTGCTTCTGCTTCATCGGCGGATTCTAGTCGCGCGATAAGCTTGATAGCCTCTGGACCTTTGAGGCGAAAAACCAGTTTGTCGTGATGATAAATACTCATTCGATCGTCTTTTTGCTGGGTATAGAAAAAGGCTGGCATAGGAAATACTGGCGAATAGGGAGCAAACCAATATAATGATTGGGCCAATTTATTAAAGGGGCTGGGGTGAAAAAGTCTATCCATGAACTGAAAACCCAACGGGGTGAGCAGGATCAGGAAGACCTCAAATTATTACAAAGAGTCGCAACAAAAGATCGACTAGCGTTTGAAGCACTTTACGCACGGCAGTATCAGCAACTAAGCCGGTATCTCACCAGGCTGATACGGCGTCCGGAAATGGTTGAAGAAGTTGTTAATGACACGATGTTTGTTGTCTGGGAAAAGGCAGCAAGATTTGAGGGTCGTTCTAAGGTTTCTACCTGGATTACGGGTATTGCCTATCTAAAGGGTATCAAGGCCCTTGATCGGTTGAAGATGATGCCAGAGCAAAATGCAGAGAACATTGCCGAGGCGGATGAACTCGAGGAGCAGGTCAATT
>CBDUKY010000033.1:0-13468 GCA_965367925.1 uncultured Pseudomonadales bacterium
GCAATCCGTTACACAGACTACTTTCTCGCCCAGGTAATATCGTTACTAAAAGATAATTCGGAGAATTTTGACACTACCATGTTGTATGTTAGCGACCATGGGGAATCCCTGGGTGAACTTGGTGTATATCTTCACGGTATGCCCTACCTAATTTCCCCACCAGAACAGCGCAAGGTGCCAGTGATCACCTGGGAAGAGGAAGACAAAAGCACAAAATTGCCAAACGAAAATATCATGGCGCAGTCACATGATGCTGTTTTCAAGTCACTACTTACAACCTTCGGTATTCAAGCTGTAACAGAAGTTAAAGGGCCATCCTTTCTCGTATCAAGATCAGACATATCTGAATCTAATCTGACTTACAAAAACTAACTAATTAACTTATCTGGCCGCACGAATAGCGATACCTATCATCAATCTAATGCGCGTCGATGAGGGTCTCGTGGCGTTGTTCGATATCTGGTTTACGGGTGAGCGCAGGGAAGAAAACTCTGGCCAGCATCAAATTGACTAACCAGATGATCAGTGCAGTCCAGATAGTGTGAGATGGGAAATGTGCGCCGCGAAGGGTTTGGCCGATACCAAAAATCGTCCCGAGTGTTAACGCGGCCACGAGTGAACCAATCGCTAGCACTGGTTGTTTTGTGCGAAAGCCAAAGTAGATCGCCATCAGGCTCAATGGCCCAGATACATGACCGCCTGGCCAGCACTGACCACCACCTTGCCATAAATTCGAAATTTTATTCCCAACCTCAGTGCCACCATATGCAAGGAGATCGTAGGCGCAATAAACGCCTGTGTACCGCTTTAGGATTGAAATGATTAGGGTTGAGATAACAATAGATGCCACCACGAAACACCATTCACGGCGCACTGGCTTGAGGGATGGCAAGATAAACGAACCAAGAAAGGCGATCACTATCACAACCCCTATGGCACCGATCAATTGCCGTCCGAGATCATGGATCACGCCCTCTGTTAGCCAGTGATGTCGGAGCGGAAAAGAATGGCTATCACTGTCGTAGTAGATTGACATCGCCTTGTGATCCAGATCTAAACCCTGGAGGAGACAAATTAACAGCAGAAAAATGACAGGCACCCTATAGGTTCTCTCGTACATGCTAGATTCCGAAAAATTCAAGCCTGTTAGACGCGCCGATGAAAAAAATCATGCCTACAAACGCTGTTTTTCAGACAAATAGTTAAGACATCTATACGCGTGGGGCATATTTTGCCTCATACTGAACAACAGCTTTTGGCTGCCCAATTTGCCAGACCAGGGATTTGATCCGCCACATACAGACCTCAGGTCTTACCAATTAGGTACTTCAACATAAAACACATGAAGTTATTTACTTCTAACCTGCTGCACATTGCTTTTGTGATGCTTCCGTTTGCATCGCCTATTGCCTATTGTCTTGACGGACCATCGGGCGAAATTCACATTTCAGGGGCTGACTCAAAACTAGAAGAGAATATTCAAGCGCATCTCACAGTGGGTTCCGAGGCTTGCAACACATCGATTGAGCGCCTGGAACGACAGCAACCAGAAATATCAAAAAATATTCTCAGCGCAGCAAATGCGCTTGGCTACTATCATCTAGAACATCAGCTTAGCTTTACCCAGGAATCTGATTGCTGGCAGCTCGAAATCGAGGTTGAACCTGGGCAACGGGTCATCATTCGTCAATCAACTGTCGTTATCGAAGGCAGCCCCGAGGTTAAAGCTATATTCAAGCAGGTAGTCGCACAGGCACCAAAAGTTGGTGCTTATCTTGATCATGGCCAGTACGAGCAAATAAAAAGTGCCTTGAGCGCAACGGCTATTGAAAACGGTTTCTTTGCGGCACGATTTGAAAAATCTGAAATCCTCATTAACAGCAAAGAACATATTGCCGACATCGCAATTCGCTTCCTCCCTGGCATCCAGTATCTGATCGGCTCAATAGCAATCAACAACCAGAGTCCCTTACGCGAATCATTTATACGACGCTTGATTTCAATCGAAGAGGGCTCACCTTATACAAGCCAAACGCTATTTCATATTCGAGATAGCTTATCTTCAAGTAGCTACTTCCAGACGGTTAGTCTCGACCCTGGCATACGAAGTGCTGTCAGCAATCGCGTGCCAGTTATCGTGTCCTTGGTGCAAAAACCGAGACATAAGTGGGGTGCTGGCGCAGGATTTACCACTGATACAGGTCCAAGAGTCAGGTTTTCCTACGACGATCGATTTGTAAATGCTATTGGCCACCAATTGGAAACTGACCTTCGTATTTCAGAATTACGTTCTGAAATTGACGCCGCCTATCGAATTCCTTTAAAGCAACCAGCAAGGCAACAGCTAAGCCTAAAAGCTGGCGCGCTGAATGAAGACAATGATAGTTTCAGCAGCGATCAGTACACCCTCGAAGCCAGTTACAATCTCAAGCTCTTAAACGGCTGGCATCTCACCTACTTTGTTAACTTCCAGGAAGACAATTACACCCTGTTAGACACGACTGATACATCTATCGTCACCACAACCGGCATGAGTATCACCCGTTCTCGTTCGGACAATCCTGTTTTCCCTCGCAATGGCTGGAAGGTATTTGCCAAGCTGCAGGGTGCTAGTGATGCCCTGTTGTCCGATGTCAGTTTCATGCAACTACAAGCCAGCGGTGAATATATATTCTCAATTGGTTCCACTCGGGTACTGGGCCGAGCAGAAGTTGCCGCGACCCTGGTTGATGAAGTTGAAGACCTACCTGCCTCGCTACGATTTTTTTCGGGTGGTGACCAGACAATCCGGGGTTACAAATATCAAAGTCTTGGTCCGCTGGATACAGATGGCAATGTCACAGGCGGTGCACATTTAGTTAATCTTAGTCTCGAAACAGACTTTCCCATTATCGAAAACTGGCGCAGTGCGCTGTTTATAGATAGCGGTAACGCGTTCGACGACCTTAATGATTTAGAAATAAAAACAAGTGTTGGCTTGGGTTTACGGTGGATTTCACCCATTGGTCCAATCCGCTTCGACATTGCACATCCGTTAGAAGATGGCGGGGTTAGACTTCATGTAACCATGGGACCTGACCTTTGATGCTAGCCAAATCGATCCTGGCACTACGCTATACAGCGCTAACCCTGGTATTACTGACCAGTTTTTTCTTGCTTCTCGTGTGCCAAACCGAAAGCGGTACGAGATGGGTAATCGCAAAAGCAGTTGAACGCCTAAATGCCCAGCCGGGCATATCCATCGTTTATGAAGCTGTCGACAACACACTACTGTTCGGTCCTGATTTCAGGAATCTGGAAATTAGCTCGGAAACAGAAAATGCTTCTATGGTGATCTCTATGGAACGGCTTGATCTTTCCTGGTCTCTTGCCCTTTCACTCCTCGAACAGCGGCTAGTGTTTCACAATATCAATAGCATGAACCTCAACATTCAGTCCAACACTAAGACGGAAAACCCTGAATCACTCTCTGCCGAACGCATCCTTAGCAGCGTCTTCTCGTTACCCATAGATTTTGAGATTCGTCAGCTGTCGCTACCGCAACTCATATTCAACGATCAGCAAAAGATGAGTATCAGCCTAAGGGCTCTCGTCCTCGACAAAGAGGCATTTACCATACAATCAGTCCATGCTGCAGTAGACACCCTGGCTATAAACGGGAATAGCTTCCAACTCCATCATTTAGGGTCCGTTGACGGAAATCTGGGCTGGGAATATGCGACGGCCAGTACAAATTATGAGGGCACACTCGTTTTTTCTGGCAATCAAGATCAGTTTGATATTCAACACCAGTTACTTATCCCGATTGAAATGACCAGTGAAGGTCAAGTCTCCGGGCCTTTCTCCGTCGCTCCGACCTTGACTCTAAAACATACTGGCAGCATCGCCACAGAATCAGGCTATCTCCCTGCCGTCGTTCAGAACATAAATTTTTCGGCTGAGACTTTAAGTGACAGCCTGCATGATGCGCTCAATTTGCAAGCCACGATTACATCCAACGCTTATGGCGAATTTAATCTGGATACAAGCGCCAGGCTTACTAGAAGCGAAATAACAACAGAAGTAAGCAAGCTGAAGATTACCAATGGCGCAGGCGAGCTTAGTATGACTGGTCGCTTTGGCTTGCAAGGAACCCCCTTTTTCAACGGGATCTGGCAACTCAATATCGACCATCCACAAACACTTCCGGCAAACATTGTGCTTGATCAGGGTGCTGGGAACGGCACCTTTAGTTTCACCTCAGACTCAGATTTCAATGCTGTACGCATGGGCCACCTTGAGATAAACACATTCGCAGCCAATGTAAACGAGCTGGCCCTGCAAAGTAGCGGCCAACTTGATATAGCTGACAACAAGATAACCCTGTTAGATTTTCTGCTCATTCAACAACAAAACCGAATCACCATGAAAGGTGATCTTTCCAACAATGAAAACATTAACATCGAATTGGATCTACCATCTCTGGCGACGCTGCTGCCTGACCTAACAGGTACACTAAGTGGTTCAGGGGTCGTGACCGGTACCATTCAAGAACCGCAATTGTCCCTTCAATTAATTACCAGTGAACTTGGCTATCAGAGCCTGTCACTGCAGAGCGAATCAATTCGCGGAACAATCAACACATCAGCAACCAGGGACATCAATCTAGTTATAGAAGGAAAGAACATTAGCGCAGATTGGTTACCAGAAGCCGTCCAGACCTTTACCCTCAACGGTCAGGGTTCCCTCAAGCAATTTGAATTTGACATTGCAACGGCAGCTACATCTGTTACAGCCTCATTTGCTGGCGAGGTTGTTCAGGACAAAAACGACTGGCGAATCACGACAAGTCGCGCAGACCTGGAATCCATCTATGGAAATTGGCAGCTTAACTCATCCGCCAGACTCGACATCAGCACCAGTGCCGTTGCACTTGATGACCATTGTTGGGTTTTTGCACCAACTAAATTTTGTTTCTCTCTCCTACACCATTGGGACAATTCGGCGACTTCTCTCAATTATCAACTAAATCATTTTCCGCTGGTGTACTTAACAAGGGATAGTGTCGTAACTGCCCTGGGTAACAACATCTCCGCCGTAGACTATCCGGCCAGGCCTATCGGTCTTACGAAGCTGCTCGATACTTACGGGGTATATGTGCCAGCAAGTGGGTTTGTGACAGGGGAAGTGGGCTTGCAAGGTAAGCTTACAAATAGCCTGACGAGTGGCTGGGAATTTTCTGCCGTCGCCATCCCCGAATCAGTCGTTTTAGGTTTAATCGAAAATATCGAACTCAAGTCTTAAGTAAGTGCCACTGATATAAAAACCTTTGCTTTGAATTTAGATCACCTACAGACAAACTATAGCCAGGGTGTTTTGCATTCAGCTTTAGCCTTCACAATCGAGCAATCACGTCAAGGACAGATCAAGATGGGTGGCAACTTTGATGGCACACTTGACGTTGATCAAGCCAGAGATCTTGATGGGCAATTTAGTTTTAATTTCAACGAAATAGCCTGGCTGGAGAATATCGTTCCAGCAATTCAAAACGCCACTGGTGAGCTTAAGGGTAACGTCGATGTTTCAGGTTCGAGCACCCGCCCTCTACTCACTTCCAACATCAATTTGACACGAGGTGCGGTTGAACTTCCTCGATACAGATTGTCTCTCCACGATATTACAGCCAGCGTAGAAAGCGACAGCGGGAATAGATTTTCCTTTTCAGCAGATATGTCCTCAGGGGACGGAAGCCTTAGTCTTATCGGTAGTCTATCGACGCCATTTCTCGATAGCAGACAGATACAGCTTTCGGCCAGGGGAAAAGATTTTCTGGCTCTCAACGAACCCGATCGAAAAGTTGTGGTGAGTCCTGATCTAGAATTTCAATTCACTGAGAACGCACTGCAAATAAACGGTGATTTGGCTATCCCAAAAATGGCGCTACAACTTGAATCCCAGGTAATTCGACGTAATCAAGTAAGCAGAAGCAATGATGCACGAATCGTTAACACGGAGACAGATGACCAGCTCCGCGTCCCTGGTCAGGATAATGCCCTGCAACAGATACCCATCACCGGCAAGGTTAATCTGGCGCTAGGAGACGATGTTCGATTCACTGGCTACGGCCTCGGACTAAAGTTATCGGGCAATCTCCAACTGGAGCAGACGCCACTCAGACCACTGTTAGGCTACGGAGAGGTAAAGGTCGATGAGGGTAGCTACGAACTGTACGGACAATCTCTGACGCTTCAAGATGGTCAGCTTCTATTTATTGGCAATCCTACAAATCCTGCTGTGGATTTAAGAGCTGTCAGAGTCGTAAGCGATACAACCGTCGGCATGCACCTTTCAGGTACACTGAACAATGTTTCTGGGCGTCTATTTTCCACGCCTTCATTACCGGAAAGCGAAATTCTTGCGATGCTTGTGACAGGCAAAAGCTTTGACAATATTACCACCCAGGAAGGTAACAGCATGTTAGCCGCTATCGCCAACCTTGGTATTGATAAGGGTCAGGGGATAACCCATGCGGTACAAAACAAACTCGGACTTGATGTAGTTTCATTGAACACAGGTAAGAACTTAACTGATAGCTCAATCGGCGTTGGTAAATACCTTACCCCTGATTTATACATGAATTATGAGCTGGGTTTATTCGAGCAAGAGTCCACCCTGTCGATGATTTATTCGCTTGGTGAGCGGTTGAAGCTAGAGGTTGAATCTGGGGTTAGCCAGAGCGTTGACCTCACCTACACAATTGAAAAATAACAACGAGCGCGTCCGTGAGGTTTCCGATTACATCAACCTCATTGAATTGATCACAAAGATCGCGTAAACAGAGGTCATAGCCGAAGGAAACCAACATGACATTCGAAAACATGCGCATACACTTTTACGGTGTTCAAGGCAGCGGGTCCATTTTTCCAGCGAAAGCCGAGCGTGAAGAAACCCGACTCCATTCTGACCTAAAACTTCTAGAACAAGTTTTTCAAAACCTGAAAAACAGCGATCTTTCTGACAAGGGTATAGAGGCTGTTATTGGCGGACCATTAAATCGGAAAACCCTCACCGCATATCGGAGCCAGTTCGATCTTGAAGAACAGAGATCCTATGGTGGTTGGACAACTTGCTTCCGGATTGAGACCTCTGATGGCAATGATATTGTTTTCGATTGTGGTAGCGGATTTCGTATTTGCGCCGGGGACATTGTTAAAAAGTGGGGTACCGCAGAGGAGCGACATCTTTACATATTTGGTACCCATGCCCATTTTGATCACACTGAAGGCTTTGATCAGGCTGCAGTCTGCTTCGATCCACGCAACAATATTCATGTGTTAGCAAACCACCATTACTTGAAGGCGTTAGATCAGAATCTCGGTATTTTCTCGCACCAGATCGATATGGATCTAAAAGGCATCCAGACACCACTGAATTACGAACTGATGCCCGCAAAATTTCATTCCACTGAAATTCGTGATCTTAAAAACTTTGCTCCTCCTGCTAACGACCCCATGTCACATGAATTCCACGACATAGACGAGCCGATTAAAATAGGCAATACGACGATTCAGGCTTTCGAAGTTTTCCATCCAGACCCATGCCTGGCTTATCGTGTTGAGCACAACGGAAAGGTCTTCGTATTCTGTACTGATCATGAGTTGCGACGCGGAGACAACCCATCTGATCCACTTCAGATCGCCAGCCTTGAAGCGGAACAAAGGCTCATTCAACAATCAATGGATGCTGATGTGCTTTATCGAGATGGTCAGTTTCTACAAATAGAATATGATGGGCATCAAGGAATTGGCTCAGAATTTGGCGTATCAAGACTCGACTGGGGTCACAGTTGTATCGAAGACATCATGGATATGGCTGAAACCTGCCGGGTAAAACACACCTACATTGGCCACCATGATCCAAATCGCACCTGGGCTGAGAAAAATTGGATCGATGAAACCCTCGCCAGACGTAGCACCCAGTCAGGTATCAAGCTAGAAATGGCAAGAGCCGAAACTGTCATTGATCTTTAACACCTAGCGCATAAGTGCTGCCAGGGTTTCAAAGGCGAGATCTACATTTTCACCAGTTTTTGCACTGGATTTGAACCACTGGCAGTCATAGGGTGCGAGTGCTGATTGAATTTCGTCATCACTCACTTCCCAGTCAAGGTCGGACTTATTCATGACGGGTACAAAAGGGATGTCACCGACCCCTTCACTAACCATCTTGACGAGGTCCAGGCCAGCTTCTAGTGACGCTCGCCTGGTACCATCCATAACCAGCAAATAGCCTGCAGCCCCCTTTACATAGTGTAGTGGGACGCTGAAATGATCTTCCGCACCGGCAATATCCCATAACATCATGGTCATCTGCTCAGATCCGACCGGGACGATTTTCTTATCCACCTTGACGCCAAGTGTAGAAAGATACTTTTCATCATAAATGCTGTTAACAAACTGCTGCACCAGACTGGTTTTACCAACACCCCACATACCAAGCATTGCGACTTTCTTACTGATCATTGTGTCAATTCTCCAAAATACGAGGACTGGTCATAGCCACCACGTAACCTAGAGTAAACACTGTCGGGACACCTACTTCCAGTCACTCTGGGCTGATAATCACAATTTCGGTGATTTTTACAAAATTGGCCACTTTGCGCTGATAATTTCATGTTTGTAAAGAATTGTAATCACCTCGTGACCCTGCATTCTACTGTGATATTATCGCTCGCCCGACTCCGTTGGCAGATGCCCCCATGGCTACTCGACAGACAACACCAGCTTCCAAGACGACAAGCAACAGGCCGAAGGTTAAGGGTAAAGTAGCAAAGAAAGCGACGCCTGCAAAAGCTGGCACAAAGACAACTAAAAAAACGTCAACTCTCAAAGCAAAAAGAGGCAAAAAGTCCATGAGCGAGAATGAAAAGCCGGGCGAAAATACCCAATCCCAGGAAACGCCTGTGACTGACACCAGTCTCGAAACTGTTCGAGACATACTATTCGGTGCTCAGGTAAAGCAAGCCAACGAACGAGATCAACAGTTAGAAAAACTCATCAATACTCGTGCAGACTCACTACAAAAGTCTCTTGATAATCAGATGAAATCTGTCGATAACACGATCCAGAAACTTCAAGAGAGGCTCGCCAAAGAAGCCGAGCAAACTGCTGCGAAAGTTGAACAACGCTTTAAACAAATTGAGGAATCAATTAAAAGCCTCGACAACACAACCAAAGCAAGTCAGCAAGAAATGTATGATGAACTTGTTGCCGAGCGCGAGGCTCTTGAACAAAACGCCAAGAACTGGAATGAGGATCTCGCCAAAGAGCTGGAGAATGTACACGAGCAGCTCAAAGATTCTAAAACAGATCGCCTCACCTTAGCGAACTTGTTAACAGATATGGCAGCCTCGCTCATTGCGGATCCGAAAGCGCCTGCGAAAAAATAAGACCCGGATCAAACTGTGACTGATCAGGATCTTGAACGCATAAAAAAGATTCTTGTAGGCGACCTGCAAGAATCCCTCGATTCTGTTGATGCACGATTCGAACCTGATGCTTTCTCAAAACGAGTTTCAGATGTTGTCGCTGAAGCATTAGCCGCTCGAGTTGCTCGAGATGACAAAATCTCCGACGTCCTGGCACCGACGATCGATCAGGCAATTTCCAGCTCTATCGACCAGGACCCAAAGAAGCTTGCCGAATCTCTCTACCCGATTATGGGTCCAGCAATACGCAAATCTATTTCAGAAACTCTCCAGCAGATGCTGGAAAATTTCAATCAGATCTTAGAAGAAAGCTTATCTCCGAAATCCCTACGCTGGCGATTCGATGCATGGCGCACAGGACAGAGTTATTCAGAGTTCGTCATGCTGAACAACCTGGAGTATCGCATTGAGCAGATATTTCTTATCCATCGGGAAACCAGCCTGTTAATTCAACATCAAGTAGCAGACCTTGCTGATGCAAAAGACCCTGACATGGTCTCTGGTATGTTTTCTGCGATTCAGGACTTTATTGAAGACTCATTTTCAACAGATGCAACAAACGAACTTAACACCTTACGTCTCGGCGACCTAACAGTTGTAATACAGCGCGGACCATCCGCCGTGCTTGCTGCTGTCGTAAGAGGGCGCGTCCCGGAAAACTTGCGCTCTGATATGGTAGAGCTGCTTGAATCACTGCATATTAGAAAGCGAACTCAGCTCAGTGACTATTCAGGTGACCCAGATGATTTCATCGATCTGGAACCTGACGTCAGACGCTTGTTACTTTCTGAACGAAAGCCAGAAAAAAAGAAAAGTTTCCCATGGCTGGCAGTTGTTTCTATTGTCGTTATTGCCATTGCATTTGGCTACTGGCAATGGCTCGGTATAGAAATCAAAAACCAACAAACTCATTTAGTTGCGGAGATTGCGGGTGAGCCTGGCATTATCATTCTAGATAAAACCTACTCTCGAAAGGCGGCCCGTGTCGCACTATTGGTTGACCCGGATGCTATCGATGTCAGCACGCTTACCCAGGAAAAAGACTGGGACTTTGAATTCAATGTGAGATCCACGCCCTTTTTGTCTTTGGACCCGGAGATCTTGTTACGCCGGGCAAGTCGCATTCTTGCGCCGACATCTGATACTACCCTTAAGGTTAAAGACAGGATTATCTATCCAGGTGGCGTGGCCACAAGATCATGGTTAGAAAAAGCGATGCTAAAATGGCCAGGTGTCGTCGGTGCTGAAGGCCTCAATATTGAAGGGCTAATCGTCACAGACCCAGAACGGGAAGCACTCGATGCTCTGGATAACACAATCGAATCCTTTAGCTTTGAATTTGAACGAGGCAAGGCTGAGTTAGACCCTGACACAGCTCAATTTGCGGCCCTGGTGACAAACGTGAAATCCATGCTTGAGCAGGCACAAGCGTTAGGCATCAAGGTACATATCGACATCGTGGGTTTTACCGACGAAACTGGTACCGATCGCATAAACCGCATCTTAAGCTTTCAACGCGCTGAAATCTTGAAGCAACACATGGTCGCCAGCGGGATACCCGCTGATCTACTTAGCACCCATAGAAGCGAAGATTATGAAGCACTCTTCGACACTATTGGTCGAGAAACACGTCTTATCGTCTCTCTAGAAGACACGCCCAGATGATTCAAAAGAAAATCTGCATGTTAGGCGCATTCTCTGTTGGTAAGACCAGCCTGGTGCAGCGCTTTGTCTCCAGTATGTTTGATGACAAGTACCTCACCACAATCGGGGTGAAGATTGACAAGAAGGTCATCAAACACGGTGAGCAGGATGTGACGTTAATGCTATGGGATCTGGCAGGTGAGGATACCTACAACAGCATAAACGCTAGCTACCTCCGCGGTGCTTCTGGCTGTATTCTTGTGATTGATGGCACCCGGCCCAAAACCCTTGAGGTGGCCTATGAAATCAAAAAGCTTGCCACCGAAACCCTGGGTAATATTCCCATCATTGCCGCATTAAATAAGGCCGACCTTAAAGCCGAGTGGATAATCGACGATCAGTCGATCAATGAGATGCATGAGCAGTTCAATGTCATTGAGACAAGCGCAAAAACCGGTTCAGGTGTCGAAGAGATGTTTCAGCAACTAACGGAACAACTATTGTGACCGATCTGCTAGAAGCCTTCATCGTCAGCACTGACCAGGTAATCCTGCAAAAGCAAAGTGAACAATTTGTACTTTGTAGCCCGGCAACGGACTGGTTTAAGCGCCTATGGGTCAATGAAGGCAAACAGGATTTAACAGGCATTTCAGTATTTCTTGATCACTTCCTCACAGATGCTGAAGCCCACTGGCAACATGACTCAAGCGAGCCCTTATCGTCAGGTCCTTTTATCGAGGCAATTGGTGGTGTAGAACTTCCCCTTGAGGCGAGAGCATTGACCCTGGAAGGTCGACACATTCTGGTTATCCAAAACCTCGGCCAGGGATTTAAAGACAATCAATCCCTACTTCAGGCAGCGAGAGAAAACTTACTTAGCCAGGAAGTGTTAGAACGCGAGGTAAGCAAAAGGACCGAAGAAATCCGCGGCAGGGAACTAGAAATCGCCGAACGGCTTATCTATGCCGCCGGCTTTCGTGATGAGGAGACTGGTGCACACATCCGCCGCATCGGTTTTTACGCGGCAGTAATCGCACGGGCAATCGGCTGGAATGCACTTGCCGTGGACGACATCCAAATTGCCGCACCCATGCATGACATTGGCAAAATAGGCATTGCTGACAAGATTCTAAAAAAACCAGGGCGCCTGACTGATGAGGAATTCAACATCATGCGAACGCATGCCAGTATTGGCCGCGAGATGTTGTCTGGTAGCAGCGTATCCATGCTCAATATCGCAGCAGATATCGCAGGCAGCCACCATGAGCGCTGGGATGGTAGCGGTTACCCAGATGGCCTCAAAGGAGAAGAAATTCCCGTTGCCGCGCGAATTGTTGCCATTGTAGATGTTTACGATGCCCTCGTTCATCAGCGCGTTTACAAGGCGGCCTTCGAAGAGGATGTAGCCCTGTATATGATGCAAGAGGAAGTCGGCTCTCACTTCGATCCGAATTTATATCAGGTGTTTCTAGATAATATTGATGAGATGCGGGCTATCAGAAACCAGGTCCTTGATGAAGACTTTTAAGGCTTCGTAAGCAGCAGCCTTCAACTATTGGACAAGTTCATCCATTTCTAGCAATTCAACGGCTGCATCCACCACCAGTACTGCCTCCTTTGCAGGGCTTCTTCTGGTCCTGGACATGGCCCAATCCTTCAGCATTTGCTTGTGAGAACTCCATAACATACAGGCAATAAGCATCGGCCGTCTGTCATTACTTAGCGAGACGCTAATATCCTCAGCAATGCCATTCGCCAGTAACGCCTCGTAACTACTATCAATTTCTACGAAAGCAGCAGGCATTTCTTGCATGGTAAACCGGTCTTTTAATCGTTGACGAAAAGTTTCGATACCAATGGCAGATGCATTTTCCACACTTTCTCGTACCCAATCGCGCCAAAAGGGTACGGTTTTTACTTCCCTGGCCCGGAAGGATTTTTCAAATTGGTCGAAATAAGTGTGGTTGATGGCGGCTGCTAGATCAATTTTGGAGGGAAAGTGTCGGTAGAGTGTTTGAACATGCAAGCCAGCTGTTGCAGCAACTTCATCCATCGTTGCCTTGCTATAGCCATGCTCGAGGAAGGTTTGCTCTGCGGCCTGGATTAGCTGTATGTGCGTTCGTTTTTTCTTTTGTTCTCGAAGCGGATAGGAGTCTGGCAATTTTCTTACCTTTTTTCCTTACGATTCTAACCAACGAGCTCCTGATCGGAAAGGGAATATATCTTCAATAAAATCAGTCTAGTTAATAGTAGTTTACTATATCATTAGAGTCTGATAATAATCATATACCAAACTACTATTATAAAAAGTCCGTTAATTACAATTTCCAATTCGGAAATACAATCGAGGGAGAAACA
>CBDUKY010000034.1:0-13449 GCA_965367925.1 uncultured Pseudomonadales bacterium
AGAACAAACCACGGCGGCAATCGTGAGCGCAAGTGGCTTTATCTGAGTTTTGTTAATGCTAGTGATATTAGTTACACCCACAACCACCTCCACCGCCGCCTTCAGCGCCTCTTGCACCTTCGCGTGCTTGTCTAACATGATGCATATAGGCAGAGTCTGCTGGCCCGCGAGCAAAGGTCATAATTGGGTCAGCAAGATCGTTTCGTTCGTAGGGACTCACCCAGGGCTTAATGTTGCTACAGCCACCAAGCAAGATTGAACTGATGATTAAGGTAAATAATATTTTCATAAGCGATCTCGAAAAGAACTTATTCATTAGAAGAAAAATGATAGTCCAGCGACCATTTCAAAGTTATGGGTCGCCTTTTTACTGCCAGTGATTTCCGTATCAAAGATGTGATCCCTGACGCTAAAGTTAAGGGCCAGGAAATCGTTGGCGATTAACTGATAACCGACGCCGACGTTAACGGTGAAACGTTCATCACCAGCAAAGCTGGTCGAGCCAACACCGCCGATGAGAAAGAAAGTAGAATTAGTGGCCCAGCGATCCCAGATAAATGCCTCACCAGGGAAGACATTGACGCCTAGCGATAAGTCATAAAAGCTGATGTCTTTATCATCTGAACCAAGCAGACTGGCGCCGCCAGACAATCGGTCAAAGCTGGATTCACCGACTTCACTTGCCCCATAACGAGCCTGTAAGAAGAAATCTTCGGTCACATGGTAGGTCAGACCCGCCACCACGAGGCTATTGGTTTCAAAGTCCTCAACTGAAAGCAGACCGGCTGAAATACCTAATTCAAAATCCTCAGTGTCTATGTCCGCAATCTTGACTCGCCTGCGATCTAGTTCAGGGGTAAGACCAAGATCACCCACTGAGGGTTGGGATAGCGCATCTTCTACTGAATCGGATTCTGCAGCAAAGGCTGGTAGAGCGAGACTAAACAGGCTCGCCTGAAACAGATTTAAAAGTATACGTTGAAGCCTAATTTCCATTCGTCTATCTCCTCGTTTTCATCTCGACTTGTCAGCAAGGTGTGATGTCGATAATCAATAAATAGGTTAAAGCGTCGGCTAAGGCGCATATTGATCCCAGTGCCAACAATAAGGGTGTTATCGGTTCTATCCTCCGCCTGAACGATAGTGGCGTGAGGTTCGGTCCTGAGAAGTCCTGCGCCTAGCTGGAAGTAGGGGGAAAAGCGCAGGTGTGGAAAGGGTGTGTGTTGAACGCTGGCAGTGACCATCAGGCCATCGGAAAAATCGCCGAGTAGTTGGGTACCTTGTAGTTCAACAGCGATATTTTTGGTGAGTTTGTAAGCAAGGGCAGTGGATATAGAAGATGCACCGTTAAAATCGCCACCGGAAATTGACCATTCAAATCGGTTGCCAATAGCATCGAACGGATCTGTGTCATCGTCGCTAAACCCAACGGGATAGCCATCACTATTTAGTGTCAGCAGCATATCCTTGTGGCGCACCCAGCCTGATATTGGCCTGCGAGTCTGGGTTTCGACTTTAAACCAGTTGGTTCTCCGTGCCAGGACCTTCACCGACTCATCTTTAGCCACCACATGAAATACCGGGTAACCTCGACCAGGCCCTGTGTGTAGTTCCATATAGGGTTCGTTTACAACCACCAGTTTGTCGCTTGCTATATTTTCCTCTGCCGCCTGGGCGCTTAAGAAATTATTAAAAAATCCAGAATTCTCACCCGCAGTCTCGGCGACGACAGGAGCACTTGAAATAGCTGCCATAAGAAATAACGCAAATCTATTCATTGTGGCACCACAAAAGGGTCGTTGTAGTACTGGGCACCAATATCAAGCCATTCTGAAATTAATTTGAGTTCCGCTGGCGTTAGGTAATCAGCATGGCTGCCACCTGCAGCGAAAGGGGTAAAGAATTCTGTCGAAGCATTAGCGCCAGCAGTGCTCATTGAAGGGCTGATATTGAAGGTGCGTAACACCGGAATCGGGTTATTGTCAGCGTCGAGGATAAGTTCACCATCCTCATCAGTTTCGAATACGGGATTGCCATTGCCATCTAGTAGGGGTTCCAGTCGATCAATGAGAACGCCATCAACCAGTTCCTGTTCATTGTCGCTAAAAAGCAGTTCCCGATAACTTTTGAAATGATCGGGTTCAATATCAGAAGCACCATTGGTCAGATCAAGTTGTGCTGCGGGCACCTGGGCCATCCCCATGGCGTCAAGATTGCTATGACAGCTAATACAGGTTCGATCTTCTAGCAGGGTGATCCCGTCAATATCAAAGCGCCGTCTATCTACTTGCCAGATAGGGTGAATGTGGGTTTCAAAATGAATGGTGATCCGACAGTTGGCAAACCAATCAGGACTGCAGGCGGAATTGATTGGTGCAGGCGTCGAAAGATCCTGATATTGCAAACGATATTCAGGGTCTGGTGTTCGTTGATCCGGATCAGTCCAGATATCCTCAAAGACAAGATCTACTGCCGGGTCAGGTGCACCATTGGCGATTGCAAATGCATTAGCCATGGTGAAACCAGGGTCAACGAGAAAGGTTGGATTTAGTCCAGCAAATGGCCCGCCCGTATTGATAGAAGGGGCTTCCGCATCCAGCCGACCATGGGGTACTTCACTTTCATCACTATGACAGCCATTACATTGCAATACTTCCCCTGGTCTTACTTGTAACCAGTTTCGATGCCGCGGGCTTACTCTACGGCCATCGGCATCTAGCAGGCTAATAGCAAAGGGTACATCCGCTGGTACCTTCACCATGACTGAGCCGTCAGGATGGATTGGCGCATAACCGAGAATTTCTCGCATCAATTCTCCCCGTGAACGACCAAATGCTGTGTTTGGTAAATCCACGAGTTCATCAGATGGAATAGAGACTGGTTTTACGAGCCGTAAAAACAGTGCTTCTCGTTGATCAGCTGGTGTTGTCACAGGGTTTGAGACACTCGCAAGATCTGGGACCGCGGTATCCTCTCCTGCAAAGTCGTAAATGCTGCGGATATGTAGCAGGCCAGCATTTTCATTGATCAATGCCTGGGTGTCGTCATCAATCATTGGGCTTTGGAAAAATGGCAGCGGCCTTGGGGAAAGCACAACTGCCTCTGAAATCATATTGCCTTCAGTAGGCGGCTGCACTGGTTGCTGAAGATCACTGGTGGTATCTAAAATCCACAAGCCATATAAAGGCGTTGCTTCAACCGGGGCATTGTCCGGATCATTAAGCCGTTCATCGGTACAGGGGACGATAACCTCATCTCCATCGCTATTCATCTCAACAAGTCGGCACTGGGACCAGGCAATAAGTAAACGATCAGTACCATCATAGAGTGGCCAGACGGCGGTAAATCTGCCGCGGCTAGAGATATCAGCGAGTTCTACAATATCCGCGAGCGGCGAGGTCTGAGCCTCTGTTACCCCTGTGTTGGCGAAAGATGGCTGATCAATTTCTACAAAGTTTTCCGTATCGATAATTATCAGATCGCCGCCGGGTCGGCTATCTGCATTGTCCCTTGCGACCACTAGCAGTCGTCCATCTTCTAGCGGCTTTGGATCACTAAAGACAATGGTGCTGCCATCCCGGCCAGTATCTTGACTGTGGTAGCCGTAGAGCCTTTCCATCTGGCGACCGTCTATCTGACTCCGATACAGGCTCACCACATCTCGCCCTGGGATATTATCCCAGCGATTGAAAATCAGTCGGCCGTCTTCCATGACCGTTGGTTCCCTGTCATGGCTCTGATTAAAGGTAATCTGTTCAATATTGCTACCATTGTCATCCATTACATGGAGTAGAAAGGCCTGCTCTCGATTGTCTTCATCCATAGCGGAGAACTGCGGCCTGCCCTCATCTAACAAAATGGCTCTGGCTTGCCGCTGACGGTCGGAGGTAAATACAATGCGACCATCGGCGAGATATTGGGGCTCCCGGTCCTGGCCTGCCTCGGCAATGGTGTCTGAAGCAATAATGCGTCTTAGCGCAGCTTGTTCAATATTGTATTCCCAGATGTTCCAGCTTGGCTGGTCCTCAAGGTCCGCATCCGGGTCGAATGGCCCCCGCATTGCAAATAGCACCTTATTACCGTCGTAGCTTGTGCTCAGGTCTCTGACGTCATACAAAGGCGGATCAACCTCGTTTGCGTCTGTATCAACGAATGCTGCATCGGAAATATTGCGAGGTGTGGCGCTAGGTAGTGCGCGATCTTTAATAAATAGTGCAGCACCTGGTTCGAATATATTCAGTTGGCGCTGGCTACTCATAACCGTGTCGCCATCCTCATTGAGAACGAACGGTCGCATAACAAAGACCACTGGTACATCCTGAACCACAGGATCGGGGTCCTGGCCGTTACTGCTTAAAGTAAGCCCGGTATTTCCTGTTCCCCCATCACTGCACCCGTTAATCAAACACCCGCTAAACAGCAAGGCTAAGGTGAGAATGAAGTTGCCCGTAGACCGATGTGTCATTCTTTTTTCACCACACATTGGATTGAAGTGAAGATTAGAGGACTTCCAAAAACTGCCTTGTGATGAGCCTCACAAATTTACGGTGTGAAAATGGGCAAAGTGTGTTGGCTGTCACAGAACGAAAATTTACGCCTCTCAACTACGCCAACTTTTGCCTAGTCTTGCGTCTCGAACCTGTATTCAGGTGGAGTAGGCAAACATGCGTAATATTGTTAGTGCTATCGTCATAATGGCAAGCCTTGTAGTTGCATCTAGTGCAACTGCTGGTTCTCGTGAGCAAGCGAAACGAATTCATGATCGAATTGCTGGTGTGCCACCAACGGTAGAAATACTCGACCAGATGGCAGACGCGATCGAAAATGGTGCGGCAAGCGAAGCCGAAAACGCGGTAACCGCGGCTTTTATCGCTATGCAACACCCTGACTTTTATCGGACGACCCTTAAAAACCTGGCTACACCCTGGACTAATCGTGACTTTGATATTTTTGCGTCCCTGAATGACTACACGGCAACAGTCATTGGGCTAGTGCGGGACGATGCGGACTTTCGTCAGGTACTGAACGGTACCCAACTGTATGTTGCGAACGCTACAGCCGGCGCGCCGCCCTATGCAGCAAATAACAATGATCACTATGAATTTCTCGAGCAGCAAGGGGTTGATCTAGCGGCAGTGCTGGAACCTCGAGAGCAAACTGCATTAACGGGTATTCCAACCAGTGCAGCAGCGGGAGTGCTAACCAGTCGTGCAGCGGCTAAGTCCTTCTTTATTGCCGGGACGAATCGAGCCATGTTCCGATTTACGCTGGTTAACCATTTATGTCGTGATCTTGAACAGGTAGCCGATACCTCCAGACCCCCGGATAGAATTCGTCAGGATATTACTCGCTCCCCTGGCGGTGATAGTCGGCTATTTCGAAAGAATTGTATTGGTTGCCATTCCGGGATGGACCCATTGGCCCAGGCTTTTGCCTACTATGACTTTGACTACGATAGCGTCAATGACCCAACCGGTGAGTCCGGCCGCTTGACCTACAATGATGTGGGCGCAGTAGATGCAGTGACTGGCACCAGAGTCGTTGCGAAATATCACAATAATAGTAATAACTTTCCTTTTGGTTTTGTCACCCTTGATGACCGCTGGGATAACTACTGGCGGCAAGGCAAAAACCAGTTGTTGGGTTGGGATAGTGGGTTACCCGGTAGTGGGGCTGGCGCTAACTCCATGGCAACGGAACTAGCTAATAGTGAAGCCTTTGCGCAATGCCAGGTGAGTAAGGTGTTCGAAGCTGTCTGTCTGCGACCACCGGTTGATAGTAGCGATCGCGCGCAAATTTCTCAGATGACCGATTCTTTCGTCAACGCCAATTACAACTTAAAGCAACCCTTTGCGGAATCGGCAGCCTACTGTCGGGGAGACTAGTTATGGGTTCTTACGATTTTATGCGGCATCCAATTAACTTCTTTTTGCTGGTGCTTACAACTTTCCTTGTAAGTTGTAGTGGCGGTTCTGGTTCTGCAGTAGAGGTTAATCCAGATACATCGGCATCTGACGGTGGTAGTCGAAATCTGGTCTTGAATGGTCCACCACCACAATCTGATGATGTGCAGCGTTTCAGAATCGAATTGTGGGAAAACATCGCGCCAGAGAATCGTTGTGGTCAATGTCATGGTACAGGTGGCCAGAGTCCAACCTTTGTTAGAAACGATGATATCAATCGTGCCTATGATGAAGTAAACAGTATCGTAAACCTCAATCAACCCGCCCAGTCTCGAATGGTGATCAAGGTGGGTGGTGGACATAACTGCTGGCAAAGTTCTGATCAAGCCTGCGCTGATATTCTCACCACCTGGATTAGTAACTGGGCTGGTGGCACAGTCAGTAATAGTAATGGTATCGAATTAACAGCACCGCCAGAGAAGCAGCCAGGTGCCTCCAAATCCTTTCCCGTTGACCCAGGTGTGTTCGGCACGGCGATACATCCTCTGCTAACAACCTATTGTGCTAACTGCCACAGGGATACTGCTGCGATTCCACAATCGCCTTTCTTTGCGGTGGATGATGTTGACGCTGCCTATGCTGCAGCAAGAACAAAAATTGCCCTGGATGACGCGGCTAGTTCGCGATTGGTTGTTCGCCTTGGTAGTGAGTCTCACAATTGTTGGTCAAATTGCAGTGACAATGCGGCAGAGATGCAGGCAGCGATTCAATCCTTTATCGATAGTATTCCTGAAACAGAGATTGATCCTGGATTCGTGACTTCCCGCGCTTTGACTCTACTAGATGGTGTAGTGGCATCAGGTGGTGGACGCAATGACGCAAGTACCATTGCCCTTTACCAGTTTAAAACTCTAAGTGGTAATACGGCATTTGATACCAGCGGGGTTGAGCCTGCCATGAATCTTGGTTTTACAGGCAGCGTAACCTGGGTTGGCGGCTGGGGCATTCGCATTGGGGAAGGTGGCCGGGCACAAGCATCTACAAGTGCCAGTGGCAAACTTCATGATCTGATCACCGCAACCGGAGAATATAGTATTGAAGCCTGGGTCGCGCCTGCCAATGTGACCCAGGAAGACGCAAGGATTGTTAGCTACTCTGGTGGTACTAGCGTCCGTAACTTCGCGTTGAACCAGACCCTTTATAACTATGACTTTCTCGCAAGGTCCTCTGTGACCGACGGCAATGGTGCCCCGGCATTATCTACACCTGATGCAGATGAAGTCTTGCAAGCAACCTTACAACATGTGGTTGCTACGTTTGATCCAACGACTGGTCGGCAGCTATATGTGAATGGTGAGCGTATTGATGTGGCGGATGAAGCAGTTGGCAATCTTAATGACTGGGATGACACCTTTGCCTTTGTGCTGGGTAATGAAGTATCCGGGGACAGGTTGTTTCAAGGGGTGTTACGACTTGTTGCGATTCATAACCGTGCTTTGACCCCGACCCAGGTATTGCAGAATTTTGAAGCTGGTGTTGGTGAACAGTTTATGTTGCTGTTCGGTGTTAGCCATCTTATTGATGTGCCGGATGCCTATATTGTGATTGAGGTCAGCCAGTTTGATAGCTACAGCTATTTGTTTAGCCAACCGTTCTTCTACAGTCTGGATGCAACTGCAGCGCCAGCCAACATTCCCCTGCGCGGTATGCGCATCGGTATCAATGGCCGTGAACCAGAAGATGGTCAAGCCTATGCCAATCTTGACTTGCAGTTAGATGAAGCAAATTACTCATCGGCATCAGGTCAGCTGTTATCCCCGATTGGTACGGTACTCGGGATTGAAAAGGGTGCGGAATCAGATGAATTCTTCCTCACCTTTGAGCAGCTTGGGGATGCAACAGATGTGCGAGTGGATGCGATTGTCGATCCGCTGCCAGAGAGCCCTGACGGCGTGCCTCAACCTGATATTGGGATTCGTATTTTCGATGAGATAAACGCTGCTATGTCAGTGGCAACTGGTGTCTCAAGAGTGCAAACGGATGTTTACAACACCTTTCAGAGGGTGCGCCAGCAGCTACCCAGCTCGAATCAAGTGAGTGGCTTTTTATCGTCACAACAAATGGGGATTACCCAGCTCGCCATCGAATACTGCAATGCATTGATTGAGGACCCATCGTTACGTGCAAGTGTATTCCCGGCATTTAACTTTAATGCAGATACAGTAAGCGCATTTGATGGTCCAGGGCGAGATGCCTTGTTCCAGCCTTTGCTCGAAAGAATTACTCAATCAGATATGACATCCAGTGTTGCCACCCAACCGCCAGCAGGGGTTGTCGTGGCAGAACTCAATAGCCTGGTTGATCAATTAACAAATGTTGCGGGTGATGCCAATCGCACCCAGACCATTGCCAAGGCAGCATGTGCCTCTACCTTAGGTAGCGCTGCTATGTTGCTGCAATAAGTCTGACCTCGCGTCGGACAGGAGAAGAACTCATCATGAAACGTCGTCCTCTACCACCCAATGCACCCCTCAAACATGGGGATCATCCCAGACCTGTTTCGCGTCGTGATTTTATCCGGCAGGGGTTCTCCCTTGGTTCTGCAGCGGTAATGGGTCCAACCTTGTTTAGCCTGTTTGCCAATCCACAAACCGCAAAGGCAGCCTTGTCACCAGACCTGGAGCTCCTGAAACAGTCCTGCGGTCTGGCAGTACAAGGGGCGGGCAAGATTCCATTTATTTGTTTTGATCTAGCTGGCGGCGCCAATATGGCTGGCTCTAATGTGTTAACCGGTGGCCGGGACGGGCAGTTGGATTTCTTGTCCACCGCTGGCTACTCGCGGCTTGGTTTACCCGGTGATCAGGTACCGCCAGTATTGAACCCACAAACAGGTACAAATGACTTTATCAATACAGATCTTGGCCTCGCATTTCATAGTGACTCTGCCTATTTGCGGGGTATCCTGGAGAAGGCGTCCGCTGGCACAACCTCTGCCACGAATGGTGCAGTAATTCCTGCGCGATCTGAAAATGACACAGGTAATAATCCTCATAATCCAATGTATGCCATCAACCGCGCCGGTGCAGATGGTTCCTTGTTAACCCTGATTGGATCACGTAGTTCTGATTCTGGCGGCAACTCAATGGCACCTTTTGATTTGATCGACCCGGCCCTTCGGCCTACGAAGGTAGATAGGCCAACGGATGTGACAGGGCTTGTGGATGTGGGTGACCTGATCGGGCTCTTATCTCAGGAAGATGCAGTGGCTGTGATGGAATCTATTCAACGTATTTCCGATGCCAAACTGAATCAGGTGGATTCGAAGATCACGACTGACGATGTAATTAAGGATCTAGTCCGATGTGGTTATGTAAAAAGTGCAGATCTAGCGGACAGGTTTGGTGATCCTTCTTCCCTGAACCCGGAAATCGATCCGGACATTGTCGGGCCAACAGGTATCTTCTCCAGCGCGGAATTTAATGCAGAGGCAGAATTTAGAAAAACAGCCTCGGTCATGAAGCTCGTTGTAAACGGCTTCGCTGGGGCAGGGTGTATCACCATGGGCGGCTTTGACTATCACACTGGTGAGCGAGGTACTGGCGAACAACGGGATTTACGTGCTGGCCGCTGTATGGGCGCGTGCCTTGAATATGCGGCAAGAGTGGGTGTGCCGCTGATGCTTTATGTCTTTAGTGATGGTTCTGTTGCCAGCAATGGCAGGATTGATGATTCCGTAGAAGGGCGAGGTAAGGGTGAATGGACAGGGGATAATCAATCCACAGCCGCATCATTCTTTCTTGTTTACAATCCGGCAGGCAGACCACAGCTCTTGGGTGGTGATCTTGCCAGTCAGGCCCGTCATCAACAGTTAGGTTGGTTTCGCAGTGATGGTTCGGTGGAAACCGCTTCATCACCTGCAGCCAATAACGTCAATCAACTGGTTCAGCTGGTGACCTTGAACTATATGGCGCTACATGGCGAGCAGGGCAATTTTCAGAATGTGTTTTCAGGCGGTCTTGGCGGCACCAGTCAGCTAGATAGCTTGACGGCATTTAGTCCGATCATTTAGGTAAATGGGTTGCCGAAAACAAAAACGGCCAGGATAACCTGACCGTTTTGTTTGACTCACTAGGCTGAGCGGCGTTGCCGATTGCCAGTAGATGGTCGACGTCGACGAGCATTGTTATTGCCTCGCTTTGCCCCATCATTTTTCGGTAAGTTACCTTCAGCGCGTCCATAAGAACCTGCATGTTGGGTATTAAAAGGTTCCGCTGGTTCATAACCTTCAACTGCAGATTGTGGCAGCTTTTGCTTTAGTAGCTTCTCAATGTCCTTGAGGAGTTTTGACTCTTCACGACATACCAGAGAAATTGCTTCGCCTTCCTGCCCTGCACGACCAGTACGGCCAATACGGTGTACATAGTCTTCAGGTTTATGAGGCAATTCAAAATTAACCACATAAGGTAGTTGATCAATATCCAGACCGCGCGCAGCAATATCTGTCGCGACCAGGGCTTGTACCTTACCTTGTTTAAATTCAGCCAATGCTCTGGTCCGTGCGCCCTGGCTCTTATTGCCATGGATCGCTGCGGACTTGATGCCGTCTTTTTCAAGTTGGGTCGCAAGGCGGTTAGCGCCATGCTTGGTACGGGTAAAGATCAGCACCTGACCCCAGTTGTTCTTACCAACCATGTGCGAAAGCAATTCACGCTTACGTTTCTGGTCAACAAGATGCACAACCTGAGAGATCTTTGATGCAGTTGTATTCTGGGTAGAGACTTGCACCTCAGCCGGATTGGTTAAATATTGATCCGCTAGCTTCTTAATGTCACCGGAAAAGGTGGCAGAATAAAGTAGTGTTTGTCGATTCTTAGGAATCAGCGAAAGGATGCGTTTAACATCAGGGATAAATCCCATGTCTAGCATTCTGTCCGCTTCATCTAACACAAGTGTTTCGACGCGGGATAGATCCACAGTTTTCTGGCTAACATGGTCGAGTAATCGACCAGGCGTTGCGATAAGAATATCGACGCCACGTTGTAGCTTGTTGATTTGTGGGCGAATATTTACGCCACCAAATACAACCGTTGAACGTAATGGTAAGTGTTTGCCATAGGTTGCAACACTTTCATGAACCTGAGCTGCGAGTTCGCGGGTCGGGACAAGAATCAGTGCGCGAATAAAATGGCGCTTTGGATTAGGTGTCGTGTGAAGACGTTGTAAAATTGGCAGGGTGAAACCAGCGGTTTTACCTGTGCCTGTTTGCGCGCCAGCCATAACGTCACGTCCTTCCAGGACTAACGGGATTGCTTTTGCTTGAATGGGTGTAGGTTCGCTATAGCCTGAATCAGACACAGCGCGAAGAAGCTCGACACACAGGCCGAGAGAATCAAATGACATCAATGATGCTCCTGTTGCGTTTGCCGCCGGAATTAACTGGAGAAAGGTCCAAACACAGGGGTTTAAGAGTTAAATCGGGGCATACCAGGATTAGGTACCACGAGGAGTCACGCTGACCTTCGGCATGACGAGGCGCATCTTAGCAGAACAGGGGCAAATAGATAGGACTATTTGTGCCTGGCGTGACTGTAGCTGGCTTAAACGGCATTGGAATCCATGTATTATCGGTTTTTGGCGCAAAAATACTTAAATGAGGATAGGGCAGATGGTTGAAGTCTTTGCAATGACCTGCGGTTGGATCACCATGGATCTAAATTCGATTATTCGGGGTAATGAGGGAAAGCTAAAGATCCCTGTGCCTGGCTATCTGCTTAAACATCCAAAGGGGCTGGTGCTCTTTGATACTGGGTTGCACAAGTCCATGCAAACTGATGCGAAGGGCAGGCTTGGTGTGATGGCGCCTTTGTTTGATATAGATTTTGAAGAAAATGAAGATATTGCTGCGCGGTTAGCGGCACTGGATGTTGATGTAAATGATATCGACTATATCGTCAATTCCCACCTTCATTTTGATCATTGTGGTGGCAATGATGCGATTCCTAACAGTCCTGTTGTGGTGCAACGATTAGAGTTAGAAGCAGCAAGCAATCCAGATATTGCACGGCAGGTTGGTTTTTTTAATCAAGACTGGGACCATGGTCACGATTTTATTCTTGCAGATGGCGAGTATGATATTTTTGGGGATGGATCGATCGTATGTGTGCCAACACCTGGTCATACGCCTGGTCACCATTCACTGAAGGTAAAAACCGAACAAGGCGAAGTCGTCCTGGCGGGTGACGCTTGTTATTTGCGAAAATCCCTCGAGGACTCACATCTACCTTCACTCGTGTTTAGCGAGGAGCAGATGCTAAAGAGTTTTGAAACCCTGAGAATGCTTGAAAAGCGTGGTGCAAAGATCTACTACGGCCATGATCCAGAGTTCTGGCAAACTGTGCCGCAGGCTCCCTTGTCTATTCACAGCAAATAATTTTATTAAGGACGTTTGCATGATCTTATATGGTAGAGGTCAATCTCGATCTTTTCGTTGCCTCTGGGCGCTTAATGAAGTGGGTATTGAGTTTGAATATGTTCACCTTGACCGGGATAAGCTCCCAGAAAATTATCCAGGTCTGAATAGCCAGTTGAAGGTACCAACCCTTGTGGATGGCGATCTGGTCCTGACTGAAAGTGCGGCGATTGTGAACTATGCTGATAACCTCACAGGCAAGGGCTTTATTCCAACATCCCCTGCAGCCCGGGCTCGCTATGATGATATCTGCTACTTTGTGATGACCGACCTGGAGCAGCCTCTCTGGAGTCTCGGTAAGCATCGATTACTGCTGCCAGAAGATCAGCGTATTCCCGCCATGGTGGAAACCGCTAGCTGGGAATTCCAGAAATCTCAACGAGCGTTGCAGCATTTAATGAAGGGCAAATCCTTTGCTGTTGGCGATAGCTTCACCTTTGCAGATTTGCTGCTTGCACACACGATTAACTGGGCAGAGCGATTTCAGATGCAAGTAGCACCTGAATTTATTGCCTACAGGGACAGGTTGTATCAGCGAGAGGCTTGCCAGAAGAGTCTTGCGACGGTTGAAGAGACCGGCTAGTCGACGTCAGGCAATTCAGAGACTTCCTTGCGAATCACGTCAGCCATTGATTTACGAAGTTCAATAGTGGCTGGATTGCCAAAGGTGTCCGGCTGAACTTCAAGCTCAAGGAACTTAACGCCCCACCAGCGAGGTGCACCGTTAGCGCGAATTTCTAACCGCTGCTCGTTTGGATTGGGTGTTGAAAGGCTCTTCACTGAAAATGTGGGATAGTGTCTGCCGCGACTATCAGTCACTGCAAAATCTTCCGCATCGGGCAATGCCCCTGGTTGATTTTCACCAGTTGCTTCAACGTGAAACACGAGATTAGAACGCAGTTTGGTATTTTTGCCCCGGTCTTCTCGTTGATGCTCAATAAATACATCATCCAATATCAAATTGATATTGCTGTTCTTGATAACCGCAGAGTCCCTGGTCAGGGTAGATAAGGGCACCGGCTGATAGGCTGGTGCCTCACTATCTCTTGCTTTTCGCCAGGTACTATCTGGCTTCAG